>NZ_JAPJDC010000002.1 GCF_026241855.1 Curtobacterium flaccumfaciens pv. betae
TATCTGCAGCGAGGACAACCCGGGCCCGACCGCGGCCGCGTTCCGAGCAGCCCGTATCGAGTCCGGACTCGCACGCGGCGAGTACGTCCGCTGGAACCTCATCCCATGGGAACTGCCCGACCGCGTGCGACTCGCGGACATCGACGAGGGGCGGCATGCCCTTGCCACACTGCTCGCGGCCCTCCCCGCGCTCACTGCGATCGTCACGTACGGGGCCGTCGCCCTCGACGGCGTCATGCGACACCTCACCCTGGACGAGCACCCCCGACTCCTCCCGGTCATCGCAGCACCACATCCGTCTCCCGCCAACGGCCGCCACCGCTCGGAACAACACTTCCGTTCCGTGCAAGCACTCCGGCTCGCCGCGCGAGCGCAACAGACGTAGCAAATACGAACGATTCCGCTACAACTATCCGTACCGGCGGTCAGTCAGGGTGCGAGGCGCCGTGTCTTGTAGCGGAACCCAGTCCCGGAATCTACGTGCCGCCACTACCCCTCCTGGTCGAGTTTCGCTACGTTCTTCCCATGGGTCACCTTCTCGGGTACGCGCGCGTGTCCACCACAGACCAGGACGCGTCGCTGCAGATCGACGCGCTCAACGCCGCTGGCTGCTACCGCGTGTTCGTCGACACCATGTCCGGGTCGCTCCAACACCGGCCCGAGCTCGACAAGCTCCTCGACCAGCTCCGCCCCGGCGACACTCTCGTCGTCTGGCGACTCGACCGGCTCGGCCGGTCCATCCGGCACCTCATCGATCAGCTGCACGCTCTCGCCGAGCGCGGCATCGGGTTCCGGTCCCTGCAGGAGACCATCGACACCACCTCGCCCGGCGGCCGGCTCGTGTTCCACGTCTTCGCCGCGTTGGCGGAGTTCGAACGGGACCTCATCAAGGAACGCACCAACGCCGGCCTCGCCGCCGCTCGAGCCCGCGGCCGCACCGGCGGCCGACCATCTCGGCTCTCCGCGGACCAGGTGCGCACCGCACGCCGGCTCTACGAACAGCAGGACATGACCGTCGCGCAGATCGGCGACGTGCTCGGCGTTAGCCGCACCACCATCTACCGTGCACTCGCGAAGCACGCCGAGCCCGTCGCGGCGCGACGAACCAAGCCTTCCCCAACGATGTAGCTGGCTATGGACGCGAGCGAGCGGTGGGGCATCCTTCGACTGCACGTCGAGGACGCCATCCCGCTCGCCACCCTGGCCCGCACCACGGGCGTCGCTGAGCGCACCCTGCAACGCTGGTTGGCCCGCTACCGAACCGGCGGATACCCGGCTCTCGCCGACGGCACCCGCACCGATCACGGCGCCCGACGGACGGCACCGGAACTGGTGCGCCTGATTGAGGGGCTCGCACTCACCAAGCCACGACCTTCGATCGCCACGATTCACCGCCAGGTCGACAATTACTGCACCAAACGAGGTCTCTCGGCGCCGTCGTACTCCGTTGTGCGGTCGATCGTGAACGGGCTTGATCCCGGGATGGTGACGCTCGCGCTTGAGGGGCCCGCGTCATATCGGGACAAGCACGAACTGCTGCTCCGACGTCGTGCGGATCGCCCCAACGCGATCTGGCAGGCGGACCACACGATGCTCGACCTGCTCATCGTCGGACCCGACGGCAAGCCCGAACGGCCGTGGTTGACGGTGATCCTCGACGACTACTCCCGCGCGGTCTGCGGGTACATGGTGTTCCTCGGCGCCCCATCCGCCGCGAACACCGCGCTCGCGCTCCGGCAAGCGATCTGGCACAAGCCGGAACCGGACTGGCCCGTCTGCGGGATCCCAGACGTGCTCTACACAGACCACGGGTCCGACTTCACCAGCCACCGAATCGGCGACACCGCCGCCGTGCTGCACCTCCGCATCATCCACTCGCAGGTCGCTCGCCCCCAGGGCCGCGGGAAGATCGAGCGGTTCTTCGGCACCATCAACACCGAGCTGCTCCCAACGCTCCCCGGCCACCTCGCACCCGGATCCTCGGCGCCGGCGCCGACGCCGGCGCTGGATCTCGCCGGTGTCGACAGTGCCATCAACACGTTCATCCGCCGCTACAACGCCCGCATCCACCGCGAGCTCCGGAAGAGCCCACTGGAAGCGTGGATCGCAGACGGGTGGCTGCCACGAATGCCGGACTCCCTCGAGCAGCTCGACGGGTTCCTGCTCACCGTCCCGACCACGCGTGTCGTGCAACGAGACGGCATCCACTTCGAAGGGCTCCGCTACACCGCAACCACTCTCGCACCCTTCGTGGGCAGCACCGTCAGCGTCCGGTACGACCCCCGCGACGTCACCGAGATCCGTGTCTTTCACCGCGACGCGTTCCTGTGCACCGCGATCAGTACCGCGCATCAGACCGAGACCATCAGTCTCAAGCAGATCCAGGCCGCCCGGAACGCGCAACGAAGAGCCCTGCGCGGGCAGATCCGCGAACGCATCGCGATCGTCCGCCCCACACCCGATGATCACACCCCACCAGCACCCGCACCGGATCAACCGCGACTGAAGACCTACGAGGAGGACCGGTCATGACGAGCCAGTTCATCATCACGAAGGAACACCGTCGCTTCGCGGAGTTCGCCGACGCCGTCCGGAAGCAGAACACCATCGGCGTCTGCTTCGGCCCCGCTGGCGTCGGCAAAACCCTCTCCGCACGCCGCTACGCCCACTGGGACAGCATCGGCCCGTTCATCGCCAGATGGGCCGCACGCAGCGAAGACGACACGAAGATCTACGCCGCCGCCCACCGAGCCCGCACCGTCTTCTACACGCCCGAGGTCTCCGCCACGATGCGCGCCCTGCAGGACGACCTCCGGCACGACATGCTCCGCACCGAACGCTGCATCGAGGAACACCTCCTGCTCCAGGGTCGCCACTTCGACCACGCACACGGCCCCAACCCGTCCCTGCTCGAGCTGATCATCATCGACGAGTCCGAACGCCTCACCGGCAACGCGATCGAGTGGCTCCGCGACCAGTACGACCGCACCGGCATCGCGATGATCCTCATCGGCATGCCCGGCATCGAGAAGCAGTTCAGCCACTACCCGCAGCTCTACAGCCGCCTCGGTTTCGCCCACCAGTACCGTCCGCTCGGCCACGACGAGCTGCTCTTCGTCCTCGAACGTCAATGGCGCAAGCTCGGCAAGACACTCGACCCCGACGACTTCACCGACGCGCAAGCCATCGCCGCCGTCGAACGCATCACCCGCGGCAACTTCCGACTCCTCGAACGCCTCCTCCCACAGATCCAACGCGTCCTGAAGATCAACGAGCTCGACGTCATCACCAACGACGTCGTCGAAGCCGCCCGCAGCACCCTCGTCATCGGCACCACCTGACCCGACACAGACCGCAGCGAAAACGACGACACAGAGCGAAGCTGCTCACAGCATGGCTGTCCTCCTTGAGGGGGTGGCCGAGTCCGGCCAAGCCCGCGCGAGGTGCGCGGGGGTTCGGGGTGTCGGTGAGGACCGACAGGGCCGCTGATGCCGCTGATGGGCTCGGCGGCTCGCGGCGTCCCTGCGTGGGAGCGGAGAAGCAGCGCCAGGCCGAGGGCGATGCCGCCGCCGTTCTGGGCATGAAAAAAGCCGGCCCCGAGTGGGTCCGGCTGATGACGCAGTTCTGCTGCGTGGTATCGAGCGTGTCGCGGGTGACCGCGACTCCGGAAGGAGACGCACTTCACCCGAGCGTCTCGATGGTACGGCCAGAAGCTGGCATGAAGAAAGCCGACCCAGTGGGGATCGGCTTTTGGGCGCACACGCTCGACGCGGGTTCAGCGTACCGCCGAAACGGACAGGCCTGCAACTACGCGGATCCGAGCGGCTGGCTGTCGTCGGGTTCTTCGGGCGGCTGGCTCTTGAAGCGCGAGTCTCGGAGGGCGACGAGTCGTCGTCGGTACTCGGCCAGGAACGGGCCTCTCTGCACGTACAAGGTTCCGTTCATCTTGACGGCGAGCACCCCTGCGTCGATGTAGCGGTTGAACGTGCGCGTGGTGATGCCGATGTGGCTGCAAGCGCGGTCCTTGGTCCACCACTCTTCGTCGTCTGGGAGCACCGGGGTTCCAGTCCTACGCGCCAGCGTCGGCGCACTTCGCGCCGATCCCGCTCTCGACGTGCGGCAGGTCCATCTGCGACGAGGGCATGTTTCGACTGTAGAACAAGTCTCGGGAGCCGGCCGCGGGCCGCGGCGGTGAAGGGGGATGCCGCGGCCCGCGCCGTGGTCACATCGACGCGAGCATGTCCTTCATCTGGGTGATCTGCTCGGTCTGGCTCGACACGATCGACTTCGCCAGGGCGATCGCTTCGTTGTTCTTGCCCTGGGCTACTTCGGTTTTAGCCATGTCGACGGCGCTGGTGTGGTGCTGGACCATCTGCTCGAGGTAGAGCTTCCCGGCGTCCGCCGCGGACGCCTGCTCGAGCGCGTCCATGTCGTCGTCGGACATCATTCCGCCGGACATCGAGGAGTGATCCATCCCGGACATGCTCGACATCTCCGTGGGCTCACCCCAGGCCTTCAACCAGCTCGTCATCGTCTTGATCTCCGGCGCCTGCTCGGCTTTGATCTGCTTCGCAAGGGTGACGACGTCGGGGTCCACGTCGGAGCCCTTGTCAAGGAGCATGTCGCTCATCTCGATCGCCTGCTGGTGGTGCGGCAGCATCCCCTGCGTGAACGTCACATCCGGGTCGTTGTGCGTCGACTCCGCCGACGTCGACGAGGAGGAGCTGTCGGAGGAGCCGGCGTTGCTGGTGGAGCAGCCGGCGAGGGTGAGGCCGATGGTGAGGGCGGCGACGGCCGCGAGGGTACGCGTGGTGGTGTGCATGAGGTGTTCCGTTCCCGTGGATGCGTTAGGTGGTCCGGGCAGGCGTGTGCCCGCCCGGGTTTCCGGGCATGCGGGAACCTCCCGAGGTGGGTGGGTCCCGCGGGAACGAATCAGGTCCGGATGATCTGCAACGCCGTCAGTGACGGCGGTCTGGGTACAGCGACACGGCTCGCGACCCGGTCGGCCAGCGCGAGTAGCCGCGCGAGGACGTAGAGGATCCCACCGTTCCGGGCCCGCAGCAGCGCCCATGTAAACAGGGCGATCGTGAGTGCGCACGCCATCCCCATCAGGGAGCACATCAGCGCGCACAGCCCACCGTCACAGCCGGCATCGCTGAGCACCGTCAGCACCGCCCCGGCCGGTGCGACAACGTGTTCCGCATGGCCGTCGGCTGCGCCGTGGGACTGCTCGGCAGCGGCGCTGCTCGACATGGTCACTGCGTGCTCGTGACCGGTGGCGTGGACGAGCATGCTGTGCATCAGGACCGTGAACCCGACCAGCAGCAGCAACGCCAACACCGCGGTGGCCTGCAGGAGCAGGCGACGACGAGGCGTCGAATCAGTGGTGAGCATCCGGAGTTCCGTGCTGGTGGGCGGCCGTGAGGGGCTTCCATGGTGCAGGCGTCGGTGCCGGGAGTGCAACCCACCGCGCACCCATCGTGAGGGAGTGTGGGAACATCCCGCGGCGTTCAGCGTTACAGGGCTACGGTACCCCCTGGGGGTATCCGAAGAGGCATTGGTTGGCCGACAGGAGGAGCGACATGGACGCCCACGAACACGACACCATGACCCACCACGGCGGGAGCCACGGAACGACGACGTGGTCGATGGCGGCGCAAGCGACGCTGCACTGCCTCACCGGCTGCGCGATCGGTGAAGTCCTCGGCATGGTGATCGGCACCGCTACCGGCCTGCACAACACGGGCACGATCATCCTGTCGATCGTGCTGGCGTTCATCTTCGGCTACGCCCTCACCATGCGCGGCGTCATCCGGTCCGGGCTGAGCTTCTCCGCCGCGTTCAAGGTCGCCCTTGCTGCGGACACGGTGTCGATCGCCGTGATGGAGATCATCGACAACACCGTCATCGTGGCCGTCCCCGGCGCGATGGACGCGCAGCTGAACGACTGGCTGTTCTGGGGCTCCCTGGCATTCTCCCTCGTCATCGCGTTCATCGTGACGACCCCGGTGAACCGGTGGATGATCAGCCACGGCCTCGGCCATGCCGTCGTTCACGGCCACCACTAGTTCGAGCAGAAGGAAGGGCCGTCGCCTCCGTGCGGAGGTCGACGGCCCGTTCTGTATTGGGTCGCGTTAGAGGGCGACGGTTTCGAACTCGAGGAGGTCAGCGCCGGTGGCAACGGGGTTTGTTCCACCGTGGTGCGCGCCTGCCTGCCCGGCTCGCCACGCCTGGTAGGAGTCTTCGTCGGCCCAGGTGCTGACAACGAAGTAGCGGCTCTCGCCGTGCACGGGGCGGAGCAGCTGGAAGCTCTCGAAGCCGGGCTGCTGTTCCACGTCGTGGTTCCGGCCGACGAAGCGTGCTTCCAGGTCTGCGCCCTTGCCCTCGGGGACGGTGATGGCGTTGATCTTGACGACGGACATGCTGTTTCCTTTCGCGATGCTCAGTGGTGATGGCTCGTCGGAGTGACCGTGAACGCGTCGACGTTCCCGATCGCTTCGTGGAGGTGCTCGGACGCGTGCGCGGCGACGTGCGAGGCCGCGGCGAGGTCGGTGGTGTCGACCTCGATGGTTGCGGAGCCGGTCAGGCGGTGTCCGATCCAGCGGAGTCGGAGGTCCCGCACTGCGTGCACTCCGTCGGCGTGCTCGAGTGCGTGCTCGGCGCGGGAGTAGAGGTCCGGGTCGATGGCGTCCATGAGTCGAGCGCCGATGGACTTCACTGTTCCCCACAGCAGCATCAGGATCGAGATCGCGATCAGCAGGCCGATGATGGGATCCGCCAGCGGGAAGCCGAGAAGGACACCGACCGCGCCGAGAACGACGGAGAGCGAGGTGAATCCGTCGAGACGGGCGTGGACGCCGTCGGCGACCAGCGCTGCGGACCCGATCTTCTGACCGACTCGAATGCGGTAGATCGCGACGATCTCGTTGCCGGCGAATCCGATCACGCCCGCCGCGACGAGCAGCCACGGGTTCTCGATGGGGCGCGGGTGGATGAACCGGTCAATGGCTTCCCAGCCAGCGACGACAGCGGACAGTGCGACGACGAACACGATGAACATGCCCGCCAGGTCTTCCGCACGGCCGTATCCGTAGGTGTAGCGGCGGTTCGCGACGCGGCGCCCGAGGACGAACGCGATCCACAGCGGGACCGCGGTGAGCGCGTCGGCGAAGTTGTGGACCGTATCGGCGAGCAAAGCAACTGAGCCGGTGAAGGCGACCAGTGCCGCCTGCACGATCGTCGCGCCCAGGAGTACGAACATGCTGATCTTCAGAGCGCTGACGCCGGCGGAGCTAGCCTCCATCGCGTCATCGATCGAGTCTGCCGCGTCGTGGGTGTGTGGCACGAAGAGGTCATAGAGAAACCCCTTCACCCCGCCGTGCGGATGGGAATGGCCGTGACCGTGGTCGTGGTCGTGGTCGTGTGCACCCTCGTGATCGTGCGTTTGCTCGTGGTGAGTGTGCTCGTGGGTGCTCATGCGCTTGCCTGATCGCTTCGGTGGTGCGGGGCCGCGCCGACGACGTGTTCGGCTTGCTTGACAGCGTCCATGACGAGTTCCGAGGCGTGCTCGTCCGTCAGTCGGTAGAAGACGGTCGTCCCCTCCCGCCGCGTGGAGACCATGCGGGTCAGGCGCAGCTTCGCGAGGTGTTGCGAGACGGCAGCCGGGCTCTTGTCGACCACGTCAGCGATGTGGTTGACCGACATCTCCTCGGCGTTTCGCAGCGCGAGGATGATCTTCACTCGCGTGGCGTCAGCCAGCATCGCGAACACTTCCACCGCGAGTTCGACGTACTCCGACTCCGGGTTCAACCCGCAGACCTGCTTATCCAAGTGCATACGCAGATTCTATGACCGTGGCCACCGGGTTCGTACAGACCACCGCCCGTCCGGATCAAACGGAGGTGCGTGTGGCCCTGAGCGGAGCTACTTCGTCGGTGCGGTGATGAGGCCGGCGAGGGTGTCGAGAGCGCCGGGAACGAGGGAGAAGTACGCCCACGTGCCACGCTTCTCGCGGTGCAGGATCCCGGCGTCGACGAGCACCTTGAGGTGATGCGACACAGTCGGCTGGGACAGCCCGAGCGGTTCCTGCAGGTCGCACACGCACGCTTCCGCACCGTCGTGCGCGGCGACCATCGAAATCAGCCGGAGCCGTGCCGGGTCGGCGATCGCCTTCAGTGACTTCGCGAGGACCTCGGCGGATGCCTGGTCCATCGCCTCGGTGGTGACGGGCGAGCAGCACGCAGTGACGTCCTGAATGGGAAGCAGCTCGATCGTCATGGGCTCATCCTCCCACGGACTTCGACACGCGTCTATATTTGCGTTCATCGATATCGACGTGCTTCGATGTACGCGCCGGGTTCCGGTTCCCGCTCGATCCGTGAAGGACCAGCCTGATGACTCACCTCCTCGCCGTCGGCGGCAGCGACGCCGGCATCGCCGCCGCGCTCCGCGCCCGTGAACTTGACCCGTCGACGGCTGTGACGGTGGTGCTCGCGGACGAGTTCCCGAACTTCTCCATCTGCGGCATCCCGTACTGGGTCTCCGGCGACGTCGCCACGGAAGCGTCCCTCGCGCACCGCACCCGCGCCGACCTTGAAACCGCCGGCATGACCGTCCGCTCCTCCACCTGGGCCTCGGCCGTCAACGTAGACCGGCGCCGCCTCACCGTCACCGGCCCCGCCGGGGAAGAGGAGATCTCCTACGACGAGCTGCTGGTCGGCACCGGCGCCGAGCCGGTGCGCCCGGCTGGGGTCCCGTTCGGGGAACCGGGCATCCACCTGCTGCACTCCATGACCGATGCGGAGCAGGTCGTTGCTGCCCTCGAGCTGCTGCCGGCGGGGAGCCGGGTCGCGGTGGTCGGTGCTGGCTACATCGGCCTGGAGATGACCGAAGGGCTCGTCGCCCGTGGGTTCGACACGACGTTGATCCAGCGTGGTCCGGAAGTGCTCTCTACCCTCGACCCGGAACTCGGGTCCCTCGTGACCGCCGAGGTCCGACGCCACGGCGCGACCGTGCTGACCGGTTCCACCGTCACCGGGATCACCCCGGCAGGCGGTGGGCAGTGGCGCGTCGCCACCAGCTCGACCTCCGGTGACACGGAGGGCACGTTCGCGCTGGTGGTCGTCTGCGTCGGCGTCCGCCCGGTCACGGATCTCGCCGTCGCCGCCGGAGCGCAGCTCGGCCAGGCCGGCGCGATCGTGGTCGACGCGTCCATGCGGACCGGTGTGCCGCATGTGTGGGCTGCTGGCGACTGCGTCGTGACGCACCACCGCCTCCTCGGCACCACCTGGTTGCCCCTCGGGACGACCGCGCACAAGCAGGGCCGCGTCGCCGGGGAGAACATGCTCGGCGGCTCGAAGACGTTCGCCGGGTCGGTGGGGACGCAGGTGGTGAAGGTGTTCGACCTCGTCGCCGCCCGCACCGGCCTCCGCCAGCACGAGACCGGCCCACTGGACGTGTCTCCGCTGACGCGGGTGACGGTCGCGGATGACCACAAGCGGTACTACCCGGGCGCCGTCCCGCTGACGATCAGCGTCACCGGCGACCAGGCCACCGGGCGGCTCCTCGGCGCGCAGATCGTCGGGCAGCGGACCGCGGAGATCAGCAAGCGCATCGACACGTTCGCCACCGCCCTCCACGCGGAACTCACCGTGGACGACGTCATCGACCTCGACCTCTCCTACACGCCGCCGCTCGGGTCCCCGTGGGACGCTGTGCAGGTCGCCGCGCAGGGCTGGGAACGCGCCGCCGCCGCGGCGAACCAGGCTGCAGTGAATCAGGCCGGGGTGACCGCCTGATGGTGCTGGCTGTGGTCGCTGCGGCGATCTTCGTCGCGACGCTCGTGGTGGTGATCTGGCAGCCCAAGGGCTTCCCGATCGGCTACACCGCGCTCATCGGCGCCGTCATCGCCCTCGCCACCACCGTCGTCGGCCTCTCCGACATTCCGACCGTCGTCGGGATCGTCTGGAACGCGACGCTGACGTTCGTCGCGGTGGTGCTGATCTCGTTGATCCTCGACGAGGCCGGGTTCTTCGAGTGGGCTGCCCTTCACGTTGCCCGTTGGGGTCGCGGCAACGGACGGCTGCTGTTCGTCCTGATCGTCGGCCTCGGCGCCGTCATCGCGGCGGTGTTCGCCAACGACGGGGCCGCGCTGATCCTCACCCCGATCGTCGTCGGGATGCTCCGGGCCCTGAACATGCCGCAGAAGGCGGCGCTCGGGTTCATCCTCGCCACCGGGTTCATCGCCGACACCGGCAGCCTGCCGCTGGTGGTGTCGAACCTGGTCAACATCGTCTCCGCCGACTACTTCCACCTCGGCTTCGCCGAGTACGCCGCCGTCATGATCCCAGTCGGCATCGTCTCCGTCCTCGCCTCGCTCGGCATGCTGCTGCTCTACTTCGGCAAGAGCATCCCGAAGCGGTACGACATCCTCGCCCTCACCAGCCCCGCCGCGGCTGTGAAGGACCGGGCGACGTTCCGTGCAGGCTGGGTCGTCCTCGCGCTGCTGCTCGTCGGCTACTTCGCCGCCGACCCACTCGGCGTCCCCCTCGCCGCTGTCGCCGGCGTCGGAGCCGTCGTCATCGTTGCCGTGGCTTCACGGCAGCCCGCGTTCCTCTTCACTCGTGCCGAGGCCGCACCGGTCCTCGTCGCAACCGGCGGTACTGCCACCGTCAGCGCAGGCAGCACCGGGCCGGGTGCGCCGTCGGGTCGGGTGATTCCGGTGTGGAAGACGATCCGGGAGGCGCCGTGGCAGATCGTGCTGTTCTCCATCGGCATGTACCTCGTCGTCTACGGCCTCCAGAACCAGGGCCTCACCGACCACCTCGCGAAGCTGTTCGACGTGTTCGGTGACCACGGGGTCCTCGTCACCGCGCTCGGCGTCGGGTTCACCATCGCGATCCTCGCGTCCCTGATGAACAACATGCCCACCGTCCTCATCGCCGCCCTCGCCATCGGCGGCGCCGGCGCGACCGGGCTGACACACGAGGTGATGGTCTACGCCAACGTGATCGGCTCCGACCTCGGCCCGAAGATCACCCCAATCGGATCCCTCGCGACGCTGCTGTGGTTGCACGTGCTGGAGAAGAAGGGCATCCACATCGGGTGGGGGCAGTACTTCCGCACCGGCATCGTCCTCACCATCCCCGTCCTCGCCATCACCCTCGCCGCCCTCGCCGGCTGGCTCACCCTCATCCACTGAACCCGGAAAGACCCACACCCATGAGTGACAAGCCCACGATCCTGTTCGTCTGCGTCCACAACGCCGGACGCTCCCAGATGGCCGCCGGCTACGCCCAGGCCCTCGGCGGCGACCGCGTCGAGGTCCTCTCCGCCGGCAGCGCGCCGAAGGACCAGATCAACCCGATCGCGATCCAGGCGATGGCCGAAGACGGCATCGACATCGCCGGCAACCAACCGAAGATCCTCACCACCGACGCCGTCCGCGACTCCGACGCCGTCATCACCATGGGATGCGGCGACGCCTGCCCGATCTTCCCCGGCAAGCGGTACGAGGACTGGGAACTCACCGACCCCGCCGGCCGCGGCATCGAGGACGTCCGCCCCATCCGCGACGACATCAAGCACCGCGTCCAGACGCTCCTCGCCGAGCTGCTGCCCGCCGAAGCAACCGCGTAACGACCAGGAAGCCGCAGACCATGACGCTCACCCTCACCGTCCCACCCCGGACCGACGCGGACCGCCTCACCGGACTCCCCGTCGCGATCATTGGTGCCGGCCCCGTCGGCCTCGCTGCCGCCGCGCACCTCCTTGAGCGCGGCCTCGATGTCGTCGTCTACGAAGCTGGGCCGACCGTGGGGACGAGCGTTCGCGCTTGGGGGCACACGCGGCTGTTCTCCCCGTGGCAGTACGTCATCGACCCTGCCGCCCAGCGCCTCCTGGAAGCCACCGGCTGGGAAGCACCTCGAGCGGCGTCGTTGCCCACTGGCCACGACCTCGTCGACACGTACCTGGCACCCCTGGCAGCGACCCCGCAGCTCGCACCGGTGATCCAGTACGGCACCCGCGTGGAAGCGGTATCCCGGCAGGGCATGGACCGCACCCGCTCCACCGGCCGAGCCGACACCCCATTCCTGCTCCGCCTCCACACCGCCGACGGCGTCACTGACGTGACTGCGCGTGCGGTCGTCGACACCTCGGGCACCTACACGTCCCCGAACCCCCTCACTGCCGCCGGCCTCGCACCCGCCGCGGACCTCGGCGACCGGGTCGTCCACGCACTGCCTGACGTCCTCGGCGCCGACCGGGCCCGGTTCGCCGGTCGTCGGGTCCTCGTCGTCGGTGCCGGCCACTCCGCAGCGAACACGCTCATCAAGCTCGCCAGCCTCGCCAAGACCGCGCCGGGAACCGACGTGCTGTGGGCTGTCCGAAACGCCGGCACCGCCCGGCTCGGCGCCGACGCCACCGACGGCCTCGCCGCCCGCGGGCAGCTCGGGTCCACCGTCCACGGGCTCGTCGAATCCGGTCAAGTGCAGCAGATCGCCTCGTACGAGATCGACGACGTCCAACCCGACGGCGACCAAGTCACCATCACCGGACGTCGCGCCGGCGAGCCCTTCGCGGTGACCGTCGATGTCATCGTGAACGCGACCGGGTTCCGGCCCGACCTCGACATGCTCCGCGAAATCCGGCTCGGCCTCGACGACATCGTCGAAGCACCCCGCGCCCTCGCACCACTGATCGACCCGAACCTGCACTCCTGCGGGTCCGTGCCCCCGCACGGCGTCGCGGAGCTTGCGCACCCGGAGCCGAACTTCTTCATCGCCGGGATGAAGTCCTACGGCCGAGCCCCCACGTTCCTGCTCCTCACCGGCTACGAACAGGTCCGCTCCATCGCCGCCGAACTCGCCGGCGACCACACCGCAGCGCGCCTGGTCGAACTCGTCCTCCCCGAAACCGGCGTCTGCTCCACCGACATCGGCGGCAGCTCCTGCTGCACCACCCCCACCGCCACCGCCACTCCTGCCGCTGAGGACGCTGCCTGCTGCACTACGCCTGCGCCGTCTACTGACAGCGCCTCGTGCTGCACTAACTGACCGGACTCGCACCCATGACCACGAAGCCCACTGTCCTGTTCATCTGCAAGCACAACGCCGGCCGCTCACAGCTCGGCGCCGCCCTGCTCGAAATCGCAGCCGCCGACGGGTACGCAGCCACCTCCGCCGGCATCAGCCCTGCCGACGAGGTGAACCCCTCGATCGCCGCGACCGTGGGCGAGCTCGGCCTCGACATCACCGGACGCGTGCCCCGGCAAGTGACGCCCGACCTGCTCGAGCAAGCGGACGTCGTCGTCCTCATGAAGCCCGGCCTCGAGCTCCCCGCAGAACCACGCGGCACGGTCCTCGAGTGGGCCTTCCCCGACCCCACCTCCTGGTCACCAGACGACGTGCGACCAATGCGGGACGCCGTCGCGGAACGCATCAAGCGAGAGCTCCTGCAGCCCTAAATGAGTGCAGTTACGCCAGCGGCCTACTGTGCCCGGCTACTCAAACGGACTCGAGAAGACCTCGCCGCGGCCATTGTCGAAGCCGTGGAGCGTCGCGACGAAGGCGAGGACTCGTCCGGCCGTGGCCGGCTCATCCATTGGGTCGCCGGCATCGACGACCCAGACACCGCAGGATTTTTCCGGTTTATGGCCGACGAGTCATTGGAGGACGCCAACCGCCTCCTGACCGCGATCGACGAACACGCACATGCGATGCAGCTCGTCATGGAAGCTGGCGTGGCGTCAACGTCGCTCGTGACGCTCCAGCGTGCTCTGATCGAGGTCGTTCTGACGCTTTGCTACGTCCATGACGCTGACGCAGCCCCGGCGCGGACCATGCTTCGAATCCTCGCCCGGCAGCTCGATGCCTTCGAAGGTTCGGAGCGCAACTCCGCGGCATTCCCTCGTTCGATCATCGGCGACCGTGCCGCTGAGATTCGCGAGGGCGTCGAAGGCTTCCGCGCCATGCTCGTGAGGTACGGCGTCGAGCTCGCTCCTCTCCACAAGGGGTCCACGCCGTCGTTGGCCTACGACGGCCACCGCGAGAACGTCGTGTTCAACGCCACCGACGCCGCCAAGCGGTACCTCAAAGCCGACGCGCACCACTGGAACATGGGAAGCGGTGGCACTCACTCGAAGGCGTGGTTCCTACCGAGCGTGCTGGACGGGCTCACCGACGAGAAGCTGTCGAGCGAAGTGGAGCAGTTCGGTGCGCCAACGTTCGCGGTCCTCGCGTCGGCACGGGTACTGCTGGTCGCGGTCGCCGCGCACAGCGGGGTGTCCACGACGCCGCCGCGTGAAGCGGTGTTCATGCGGGAGAAAGCGTTGATGGCCTTCGTGCAAGGCAACGACCCCAGCCCCATGTCTCTGGCCGAGTTCGAGTCGCGACCGGCTGACTGGAAGCCGGAGGCACGAGACCTCTCGGCATTCCAGCTGCGGCGGCCGCGTTGAAGAACGAACGCACCGCAGGCAGGCATAGCGCAGCGAAGACCATCAGCTAACCACGCTGAAGGTTCCTAGTTACAAGTTACAAGTTGCAAACTCATTTGGGCAGGGCGTCGTCGATGATGCCCAGGGACGCGCGCAGCTCAGCCTCGGTGGTGCCCTGCAGCCGCTCACCGTTCACGATCAGAAGGTCGATGGCGACACGGATCAACGTGTTGTCAGTCAGCCGCTCCCCCGCGCGCCCCCGGAGCGCATTCAGCTCCTTGCGCTTTGCCTCGATCCAGTCGAGTTGATCGCGTCGCTGGCGCGTGGGCTTCGGCTCGAACGTGAGCCACTTGGGCACGTCCGAGTCGGGTGTCGAGTGCGCCGGCGTCGACTGCGCCGGCGTCGACTGCGCCGCAGGCCTCGGCGGTGCCTTCGTGTCCGCCACCGGAACGGTCTCTAGCTGCTTGCCGATGATGCCGGCGAGGTTCGCGCGTGCCATCACTACTTCCCTTCGTTGGCCCAGATCGTTGTCAGCTCGAGCGCTGCTGACATGAAGTCGTCCACCGCGAGGCTCGTGTTGCGGGTCGACGCGTAATTGGTGACGACTTCGCCGGTTCCTTGTGCATCCGAGTGGGCGATGTACTCGCGGATCCAGGTGTTCAGATGCGGGATCCCGGCGCCATCGAGGGCTGTGAAAGTGTCGTCCTTCCGCGCGTAGGACGCTTCGTTGCGGCCCACACGGCTGATGACAGCGCGATACGGGATGCCTCGCGGCTCCACGAGGGATTTGATCGTCCGGAGCAACGGACGGATGCTCGCCGGCTGAGGCTCAAGCGGAAGGACCGCGAAGTCGGTCGAGTCCAGCACCAAACCGATGCGCTCCGCCGCGGAGGGTTCAAGGTTGCCAGGGGTGTCTACGAAGATCGTGTCCCAGCTGTCGGCGGCGCGAAGCTGACGAAGCACTGCGGGATCGTTCTCGTCTGTGAAGTCGAACGGCAGTGCGATCCCCTGCTCGTCGGCGGTCTCCGCCCAGTCAGTGAGTGTGCGCTGAGACGGGTCAAGGTCGACAACCAACACACGAGAGTGCTTTGCGGCAATGGCCGCCAGGTTCATGACGACAGTGCTCTTGCCGACGCCGCCCTTTTGGTTGAGCACAGTAACGATGCGCATCTGATCCTCCAACTTGCTACTGCAAGTTCGTAGTTGGGAGTTCGCAACTCCTAAGTAGAGCGTACTTGACAGGTCAAAACTGTCAACTAGCAACTCGCAGTTGTTAGCTGCCAAGTAGAGCCTACTGACCGCCCTGAAAGGTAGCAACTGCTAGTTCGGAGTTACTAACTTGGAGTTGATACGTTCAAGCTGCCAACTCCGCGTCTCGTAGCTCCTGCAGGATGCCGCGTCGGACGAACCGCATGGCCTCTTGGTGGTCGGCTCGGCCGTCGCTCAAGCACGGGTACGACGGGTACGCCTCGGGACCGCCGTAGTCATCAACGGATCGGAACATGACGACCTGCGTGGTGGGAGTGCGGTCGCGGCCGCGGCGGCCGGCCTTGCGGATGAGATGGTTCTGCCACCAGGCCCAGAGGTCGCGCTCGTCGAAGTATTGCTGTTCTCGGCGCTGCAGTATCCCGTCGACGCCGAGCTGCTTGGCCACGTGTGTTCGGAAGTCCTGGAGTCGTCGGCGCCAGCCGGTGGGTGTGGCGATGGCGAGGGTCCAGCGTCGCATGCGTGCGAGGGCTGCCCGTGCGCGGCCGCGGGGGAGTCCGGCGCGGTCAGCGACCACCTGGAGTGCGTGCTCGTTGGTGGTCAGGCTCTCGTAGACGCGGCGGGCGGTGGGCCCCAGTCCTGCACGGGTGAAGACGTCGTGCCGTCCGGCGTCGAGACGGACTTCTAGAGCGTCGAGGAGGGCGACCCTCACGTCGAAGAGCTCGGTCGGGGGGCGGGCGGTCACATCGTGAAGTGGCCCGACATGTACGGAGGGTGTGGAGAACCGGTCCGTGAGCCGCCAGACGGCCGCGTTGGGGCCGTCTGCCTGACGCCGGCGGGTGACCCATCCGGCCGCGTGGAGGCGGCGGAGTGAGCGGTCGACGGTGCTCGAGGGGATCCCGGTGGCGATCGCCACGGAGCGGAGTGCGGCGCCGACGTCGCGAGAGCCGGAGCGCAAGGACGCCCAGGCGAGGTAGGTCAGGACGGTGCTGTCGTGCAGATCTGCCTCGGTGCGGGTCCAGCGGCCGGGGGAGGCGGTGAACGCCTGCAGCATGGCCTCGACGACGTCGACGATCCCGGTCAGCTGGGTCAGGTCGCGCTGCTCGCGTTCCTCGGGCGCGTACCGGTACAGCACCGCCCGCTCCTGCGCCTTCGCCCACTGCCGCTCGAGGCGCGCGGCAGCCTCGGCCGCGGTGCGGGGCTCGCGGCCGCCGGTAGGACGGTTGCGGGTGCGGTAGTGCTCCATGCCGGGTGCGGTCTTCGCGGCGTGCTCGACGTCGGCAAGGGTCCACCCGGACACCGCGGCCGCGAGCAGGCACAGGTAGCCGGTGCGCGACGGGTCGCGGCCGCCGGCAACGGTTCCCATGTGCGCCTCGCCCCACGCCGGCAGCGACCGGTGCACCCGGTGGTGGGCGTCGACGGGACCGGTGGGGGAGGAGTCCGCGGGATCCACGGTCGGGCGGAGCTCACGGAACGCGGCCGTGACACGGAGCAGATCGCCGGCGGTGACGGTCGGGGTGCGGAGCACGTCGACGTCGTCGGCGCCGGCCATCACCTCGGACGCGCCACCGCGTGCGTGTGGAGTCAGCGGCGGGCGGACGGCGCCGGTGCGGTCGTTGCAGAGCAGCCCGTGGTCAAGGGACGGCAGGACAGCTCGTGCGGCGCCAGCGAGCTGCACCATCGTGGCCTTGTCGACGCCGGCGAGCGGCACCCAGACGTGGAACCCACCCGTGGGGCTCGAGCGGCACACCACGTGCGGCACCTGCGCGTCGCGGAGGATCCGGACCAGCACGCCAAGGTCCTCAGCCGCCTGGTCGAAGTCCTCCGGCGTCTTCGCGTCGAGGTCGAACGCGGCGAACCAGAACCGGCCGTCAAGGTCGGTGAGATCGATCGTCCACGGCGTCGACGGGGGAGTGTGCCCTGCAGTCGGGAACTTCGACGGGTAGCTGTTTGACCGGATCGTCCCGTCGGCCTCCGCGATCATGCGGTTCACGTACCGACGAGGCGCGATCGAGCGCGTCAACGCCCAGGCGGTATCCGGAGAGGACACGCGGGCAGATTGATCTATACCGAGCGCAGCAACGTGCGTTACGATGGCGACACCTCCTCCTCTCGGGGTGGCGGTACGACGAAGGCTCCCGGCTCCAACCGGGCTTCTTCTTCGGAACTCTCACAACCTGATCTGCTTGCCGGCGACCACAGGTTGTGAACATGACTTGGGGCTAAGCCCCGGACCCCCGCCTCGTGCGGGGGTTCTGTCGTTTAAGCGGCTGTGTGGGCGACCTCCAGGGAGTCGTCAAGGATCGGCAGGGCCCCGTACTCCGCGACGAGCTGGGCACGAAGCCGCTCGAGGTAGAGCGAGACGCTCAGATTCCCGGATGCACGAGCGGCATCGAGGTAGTCCTGTCCCGTGTCGGGGTGCAGGGCGATATCCGGGCGCGCGGCGTTCACACCGCGGGGAAGACGATTGCGCTTCACACCTGCGTTGGATCCGGTCATACGCACGAGTGTGGTGTTAACGGGTGGCTTATGCGGGGAGGCCGGGGCGGTGTGTCGGATACCGCTCGTCAGAACGGTCCTGGCTGGACTCTCGGTAGACAGAGCGGTTCGCATGTTCGACAGGTTACCGCAGCAGGCACACCATAGTGCCGCCTACGGCAGAGACTCGACGAACTGGCGGACGCGCGTCGTGAATCGTTCCGGATCGCTGTTCCACTCCATGCCGTGCGGGACGGGCTCGAACCGCTCGAGGGCGACCTGGGCCGGGTAAGTCCGCACCAGGTCCTCGGATGCCCCGATCGGGGCGTCAGTGTCGCCCTCGGAATGCAGGATCAGCACTGGCGCGGTTGTGCCGTCAAGGGACGGGCGAAGGTGGGCGGCTCGGAGCGGCTGGCGCAGGCCGGCAGCCTGTGCGAGACCGGGCACTGTCAGCGCGGCGGTGAACAGCGGTGCGAGGAATCCGGGGATCCCGGAGCGCCGAGCCGCGGCGCCGATGATGGACCGCCAGTCGAGGGCGGGTCCGACGAAGACCAGGCCCGCGATGCGCGAACGGTGCTTCGAGGTGGCGGCAAGGATCAGGTTGATGGTGGCGCCCATCGACCAGCCGACGAGGACGACGTCCTTCGCTCCGTGGTCGACGGCGTACTGGATCGCAGCTTCGACGTCGTGCGCCTCCTCCTGGCCGAGCGTCGCGGGAGGCGCGGCGGTGTCCTCGACGTCGCCGCGGTAGGAGACGACCAGGGAGTTGAGCCCGGCCGACAGCGTGCCGGGCACGCTCCTGAGCGCTGAGGTGCGGGACGAGTGAATGCCGTGGACGTGAATAGCCCAACGAGTGGTGGGCGTGCCGCTCTGGAACAGGTACGCCTTCCGCGGGCCGCTGGGGGCGTGGATCTGCACTTCCTCGTACGGCGCGTCCAACGAAGCAGGATCCGGGTAGACGTACCCGGTCCACAGAACAGCGTCGTCAACGGCCGGGAGGCCCTGACTGGCGTCTACGAGCGCGCGCGTGACCGTTGTCTCGTCCTGGCCCACGATGTTGCCGACGAGGGCGCTGAGGGCGTCCTGCGCCCCGAAGCGGATGCGGTACTGACCTGGTGCACTCGTGGAGGGGGTGCGTTCGAGTCGGATCTGCTGCACGTCGACGGATCGGACGACGGGGCGTCGTTTCGGCCGAGGGCGAATGGCCCGTCGGCCGCCGACCACACCCAGCGCTGCGGCGCCCAGGACGAGGCCGGCGCCGATCGCGATACCCGTGGTGAGTGCTGCTGATCCGGTCATTCGTTCCAGGTCCTTCCGGAGGGGTTCAGGGTGGTGCGGGCGATCCAACGCTCGGTCCTGCGGAACCGCCGGCTTTCGGCGCCGGTGAGCTGCAGGGTCTCGTTCATGAGTCGGTTCTGGATCTCGATGGTGAGGCCGTAGGCATGGTCGAGCGGGTCGCGGTCCTGAATCATCCGCTTGATGAGGCTGAGCGAGTTCGGTGTGCCGAGCATCCGTTCGAGCTGCCAGGCGCTGTATCGCCACAGGGTGCGGCTGACGCCGGCGAGCATGTAGCCCACGATGATCGTGATCATTCCGGGGTAGAACAGCAGCTGGAAGGCCAGGAAGAAGGCGCTCCCGAGCGGCGTGAGCTCGCCGGCGAAGTGCCCGATGGCCGTGTACACCAGGTCGGCGATCGTCGCGGCGATGACGAGGGAGAACCCGGCGATGAACAAGCGTCCCGCGACGGCGTTCCTGCGTGGCAATGCGGAGAAGAGCGAGCTGAGCGAGATCCACAGCAACCCGATCATGTACAGGCTGATGTAGACCCAGCAGGCGACGGACGCGAGGTGATCGTCGATGAACGTCTCTGCTGGCCCTTCCCTGTTCGGGATTGCCATGAAGAACCCGGTGAGGACCGCCGCGATGAGAACGAGGTAGCGAAGTTGCCCTGGTGCTCGATCTCCGCTGTAGAGACGGATCGCGTCGCGGAGGTACCAGAAGCCGGCGGTTGCGGTCAGCGCTTCGATGAGGTTCAGGAAGTTCTGCCCACCGACCAAGGGGAGCGCCTGGTCCAGGGTGGTTGCTGGCCAGACGAGGCCAAGCGTCAGTAGGCCAAGAATCGCATAGCCGGACGCCACCCACGCTGGCGGGAGCGGCTTCTGCTCACCAGTGGAGAATCGCCGGCGCAGTGCTCGTGGAGTGCGGACGATGAAGACCGCGAACGCGAGCGCGAGTGCGGTCGCTGAGAGCGCGACGGGCATCAGAAGATGTCCGCCGCCGCCTCGCTACCAGCACCACGGAGCCACCTGGCGAGCGCGAATGCGCCCTGCTCTGCGACGACCTCTTCAAGCTGCAGCTCGTCGCTGAGATGCCCGTCGGTGACCGACCGGCCTCGGATAGAGATGATGCTGTCGCCGCCGGCATTTCGGATCGCGTCTGCCGCCTCCGGACGGGCAGAGCAGCCGCTGTGGCCGCCCACGACGTGGATGAACTCGTGCAGGAGGGTGTGGAGCCGCACTGTGGCCGTATCGGCCTTGCGGTACATGATGACGCCGTAGTCGTCATGGTCGATCCAGTAGCCGGTGTGGTGCTGGTCCGGGCTGCTGATCGAGCTGATGTCGAGCCGCTTGCCATACAGGGACTCGACAATGCCGAACAAACGGTCAAAGCTGCGGTCATCGTCCGGGAGTGCGAGGCGATCCAAGATCCCCTGCAGCTGGTCGTCGACGGCGACTTCGACCTGGTCGCTCTGACTCAAGTACATCTACTCCTCTGCCCGCTTGCTCTCCCGGATCGCGCGCGCGAGTGCGCGGAGGGATGCGGGGCTGGCGCCGGCGACCCCACGTGACGACGCGCCCCTCGCTTCAGTCTGCGCGAACGCCTGCTGCACGTCTAGGCGCGCGTCGATGTCGTCGATGGTGCCGGAGAGTTCGAGCTGCGTCAGGTAGGACTCATCAACGCCAAAGAAGGTGGCGATCGCGATGAGGTGTTCGGCGGTGATATCCGCGTGTTCGCCAGCAAGCACGGCCTGCCAACGCTGGAGGGTCAGGTGGGACTCCTGCGCGACGTCGCTAGCGAGCAGGGCGCCCTGGACGTCCAGCTTCGGGAACTGAGCCTGCGCCACTGCGAGCAGCTTGTGCACGCGCTCCGACACGACCTCTTCCGGGCTCTTCACCTTGGGCGTGAGGGAGTCCTGCGCGCGAGACCACAGGTCGCCGACGGTCACACCGCACGCTGTTGCCAGGGCTGACATGTCGTTCGTCGTGAACGGCAGCTCACCGCGGGCCCGGCGGTAGTAGTAGTTCGCCGACAGACCAGAGCGCTTGATGAGGTCCCGCGTGGTCAGTCCCGCGGCAGCTTTGGCGTCCTCGATCGCTCGCGCAATCGCCTGCGAGAACTCGTCCGCGGCGCCTTGGGGTACATCCGGCATCTACCCAGGATAGGGACTCCCGCCAGGGAAATATGTAGTGTGCCGCCAGCGGCACGTGCCGCTGGCGGCACACTAATTACCGAATGCGGCTTGCGCCGCTGGCGGCAAACAAGTTTACTTGTTCCGGAACACATACCCCCCGGAGGAGGTACAGCATGAGCGGAGCAATTGGCGATGCCCACCCGGCCGCAGATGTACCTGGCCGGGGTGCGGGCACGGAGTCCATTGACCCGCGGACCGAGTTTTCTGACGGCTCTGGTTCCGCGTCCGTCGTCGGCAACGGCGACGACGGTCAGGTGCAGGCGCGTCGACCCCTCGCGCGGCTGCACCTGGCCCACCACCCGCGCACGATCATCGTGCGGAACGTTCTCGTGGCTGCCGCGGCCGCGGCCGTCGTTGGTGCCTGCATCACGGTCGCCGTGATGTCTCGTCCGGCCGAGCAGTTTTCTGCGCCGACGGCGGCGCCGAGCACTGCGGTTTCGATCCCGGTCCGTCCCGGCCCGTTCCGCGCTCTGACCGCCGACCAGGTGGCCTCCCTGCCGGAGGCCCGGTATGACGCGGTGATCCCGGGCCTGATCCGCTACGCCAGCACGGACACCACGGCATTGGCCCGTTCGGCGACGCTCGCGAAGGACGTTGCCCTCTACGGTGCCGCGCAGAAAAGTGCAGTGGCGCACCTTTCTGCGACGAACTTCCTCGGCGACCCGACGACCATCGTCCCGGTCCGGACGGACGGCGCGTGGACGCTGATCCTGACACCGGCCCGCCAGCAGCTCCCCTCGAGCACGAGCGGTGACGCTGCAGCGCAGACCGCAGCGTGGGTCCGGACGGACGCCCTCACCGCGGGGGAGGCCTTGCCGTCCCGCGTGGTGGTGTCCGTGGGCGAGCAGACGCTCAGCATCGTCACCGGCAAGGACGTCGCCACCTACGAGGTGGGTGTCGGCACGAAGACGACCCCGACGCCCACCGGCGTCACTGGGTACCTGCAGGCCCGCTACCTCGACCCGAAGCAGGGGCAGAGCGTCCACCCGATCGAGCTGACGTCGCTGCACTCTGCGGCGAAGGACGAGCCGTTCGGCGGCTCGGACGGCGGCCTGATCGGGGTGCACTTCAACACCACGAGCTCCGGTGCGGTCTCGCACGGATGCATCCGGCTCACCGCCGAAGCGATCACGGCAGTCAACCGACTGCCGCTGGGTACTCCGATCACGATCACGAAGTGAGAGCACGATGACGGACACCACGCACGACTCCGCAGACGTCGACGAGCGTCCCGCCGTGACCTGCCCGTTCTGCACGGAGGCGGTGCCTCAGGCAACGTTCTGCATGCGCTGCGGCCGTCAGATCGGCCAGCTCGACCTGACGAAGATCTTCACCTCCTCCGAACGAGCCGCCGGCTACGCCGAGGTCGACCAGCGCACACCGTTGGCCCGGACCGATGACGTCGATAGCGCTGTGCTCGAAGAGCCCGAGGTGGAGCACGAAGAGCCCGTGGGTGAACCCGATGCCCGCCCGACGCTCCGCGTGCTGTTCGGTGGCCTGTTCGGCCGCGGCGCCCGCCCGACCGACGCCGCGGCCGATTCGCCAGCCGTCGAGGGGGAGGCTGCCTCGAGCGCAGAGGACGAGAACCCGAGCCTGCTGACCTTGTTCGCCAGCTGGTTCCACCGCGCACCGGTGGACCCCTCGGCCGAGAAGGACGAGCAAGGCGGCGTGAACACTGCCCCGCTTCTCGACGAGAGTCACCGCCGGTGGGTCTGGGTTGCGGCTTTCGTCGTCGTCGTGGTGGGTACAGCGGCCTTGTTCGTGGCCGGCAGCGGACAAGAGGATCAGCAGAGCTCGACGGCGGAAGTCGCCTCGACTCCCGCGACGACGCTGCCTGGGTGGGCGAAGAAGCCCACGTGGGCGAAGAGCGGCGCGGTTGGCGCGGTCGGCGTGACCAGCGACGGGAACTACGTCGGCTACGCCCACGGGCGCACCGTCACCGTCCTGCACGCCGGTTCCGGCCGCACCGCCGCCACGCTGACCCTGCCGGGGAAGGCCGTCGGTGGTGTGTCCGCCGTGACCGTCGACGGCAAGCCGGCACTCGCGGCCGCGTCCAAGACGGCCGTGACCGTCTGGGGTGCTGGGAAGCTGCAGCTCGAGGCAGGGATCCCGACTGGCGGCGAGTTCCAGGTGCGCGCCGGAGTGCCGTTCGTGACCACCGACACCACCGCGGCGATGCTCACCGGACACGGCGCCGTCCCGGTCACGTTCCCGCGGCCGGGGGCACTCATCATGGGCGGCACCGCGAACGGGCAGGTGCTGTGGGCCTCCGCTCGAGGTGAAGTCCTCACCGCGGCCACGAATGGCACCGTCACCCGCACCGCGAAGCTCGCTGCCCCGAAGAACGCGACGGAGATCTCCTCGTGGGTCGTCGCCACCGACAGCACGGTGTGGGTGCGGTGGAAGACCCGCGAGAAGGGTTCCGTGCTCGCCGCCCACGACGTCCGCGACGGCAAGGCCGTCAGCAGCACCGGCACGAGTTCGGATGAGCCGGTCACGGCCAGCCAGGACGGGAAGACCCTCCTGGTGCAGGGGACCGCGTTCACGGCCGCCGGGAAGACCGTCGCCATGCCGAAGGGGTTCGTCGCGGACGGATTCGTGGGCAACCACCTCTACGGCGCTGACCAGGACGGCACGACCGCATACGTCGCCGGCGACGACGTCCGCACCGGTCCTGCACCGACTGTCGTCCCGGTCGCCGAGACCGGATCCGGCGACCTCATCGCCGTCACCGACGGCCGCATCAGCACCTACGCCACCTCCGACCAGACCACGAAGCAGTAAGGACTCTCCATGCACCCCCGCACCCGCATCGCGCTCACCGCCGCCGCGATCGCCACGATGACGCTCGGCCCGGCCGCCGTCAGCCACGCCGACACCGCAGCCCCCGCCGCCTCGATCGCCGTCGACGTCCCGGTCGACCCCACCCAGCCGGTCGACCCCACACTGCCCGGGGACCCGACCGTCCCGGTCGACCCGATCCCGACAGACCCGATCCCGGTTCCGACCGACCCGACGGACCCGACCGACCCGGGCACGGACCCGACGGTGCCGACGGACCCGATCCCGGACCCGTCGGAGCCTGCCCCTGCGGACCCGACGACGCCGGTCGACCCGGATCCCGCCCCTGCGGACCCGGGCACGGATCCCACGCAGCCCACCGACCCCGGGACGCCGGCACCCGCGCAGCCCGCCGACCCCGGCACGCCGGCACCCGCGCAGCCGGCTCCGGCTCCGGCTCCGACGGCAGCGCCGTCCTCGGCCGCGAGCTCGCCGACGCAGGCTGCCGCTCCTCGCTCATCCGGAGCGTCACAGACCCGTGGCACCAGCACTCCCGCCACGACTCCCCAGCAGCACACCCCTAACCCCGGAACGACGCTCCCCGTCGTCGCCGGCTAACCCCGAAAGGCACCGCTCATGAGCGCACTCCTCGCCCCGGTCATCAACATGACCACCCGCGCCGTCGTCGCGACCTACACGCCGTCCGAGGTGACGGCGAAGGGCGCCAACATCAACCCGTTCGACGGCGTCAAGCCGGACCCGTCCTGGCTCGGCGACAACTTCACCACCCAGTGGAAGGTCGCGCTCGGCGGTATCTGGTTCCTGTTCATCCTCGCCTCGGCGTTCTTCCTGCTCAAGGCCGTCTCGAAGCTGCGCCACTTCAAGAACGCGAAGATGCCGCAGAAGGCGGAGGCCGCCAAGGGCGAGGTGCTCGGCACGTCGCTGATGACCGGCGGAATCATCATCGTCCCGGCGATCTTCGGGTTCATCCTCAACGCCGTCAACGGCTGAACCGTCCACACCAGCGAGGGGAATCGCACATGAGCAAGCAGACCGCATCCCAGCCCCGGCGTCGCCGCCGGTGGTGGCTGATCCCGGTCGGGATCATCGCGGCGATCGCACTCGTCGCGGTCGGCGTCACCATCGCGAACCTCGCCTCACCGAACACCACCCGAACCCCGGCCGGGGCAGCAACCGAGGCCCCAACGGGCACCGGGAGCACTGCCCCGGTCAAGGGCGTCGACTACGCCTCGGGCTGCGTCGCCGGTCCCGGCATCACATCGAAGGACCTGCTCGAGCTCCGTGAGAAGAAGCAGTTCACCCCGGCCGGGGCCGCCGAGTTCCTCGGCGCGTTCATGCAGCTTTACAGCGCCGCGGACCCCGATCGCCGACCGAACCTGCGGGAGACCGTCGACGACGTCACGGACGGCACCGCGCACTCGATGCTCGCCGCGTCCGACCTGTCCAAATCGGGCTACGACGACGGGCAGACACACGGCGTCGACCTGTCCGGTTCGGCGTACCTCGTCCGTGACAGCACCGACACCACCGTCACCATCGCGTTCGCCGGACTCACCACGACGAACGGCAAACCTGACCCCGCCGAGGACAGCGCCTCCAAGTACCAGTACACGGGCGGCACCTTCACCCTCACCACCAGCGCGCAGGGCTGGGTCATCTCCGACGCCGACCCCTCTCCCGGCTGGGACGAGGGCCTGACGTCCGGCAACAAGTACAAGGAGGGCTGCTGATGGCATGCCAAGCAGGAGCAATCGTCTGCGGCGGCGGTGACGCGATCGCCACGGGCTTGTCGTGGATCTCCGGCGTCTTCGCCAAGGGCAAGGGCGCCGTCGAGGGTGTGAAGAAGGGCATCGAGTTCGCCCAAGACCCGCTTGGGTTCATCACGCAGCAGATGCAGGACGCCGTGCACGCTGTCGCTGGCGTGCTGATCCCGTGGCTGCTCAGTGCCCTGCACCCGAACTACGACGCGCAGTGGTGGCTGAAGTCCTACGCGGTGTCGTTCTCGATCTCAATGTTCGTGCTCGCCGTGCAGCTGCTCATCGTCACCAGTCGCCGCCGGAAGGGATCGCTGGGCGCGAAGGAGATGCTCGAGTCGATCTTCGTCGCCGCACCCGCGTTCCTCATCGGCGCCGCCTTCGGACCCGTGGTCGGTATCGCGCTGACGAAGGTGTTCACCGCCGCTGGCGACTCGATCGCTGCGTGGGCGGTGAACTCCACCACCCAAGAGTTCTTCACCAAGATCGCCAAACTCGCCGCTGCCGACGACGCCGGAGCGCTGCTGAACTCGGCGATCGTGTCGATAGTCGTCCTCGGGACCCTGTTCCTGAGTCTGCTCGGGGTGGCGTTCATCTTCATCATCCAGCTCGCCACCCAGTACCTCGTCGGCGCGGTGCTGCCGCTCGGGTTCGTGTGGATCGTGAACCCGGACACTCGAAAGCTAGGCAAGGCCGTCCCGATCATCTGGGTCGTCATCGGTCTCACGCAGGTCGCGTTGATCCTCCTCGTCGGCCTGGCGTTCCGCGCCATCAACGGGATCTCGATCACCGCTGACCCGGGCACCCTCGGCAAGCTCGTTAACCCGATCCAGACGTTTGTGAACCTCGCGGTGCCGGCGGTCATCTCCTTCATCGTCGTGTTCGCGCCGCTGTCGATGCTGAAGTGGATCCCGCGCCCCGGCGGCGGGGGCGGCACGTCCCGCACGAGCGGGTTCACCCCGCCACAGGTGGCCCCGCAGATCCCGAACACCCCATCCCACGCCCCGCAGACCGCGCACCAGACCGCGGCTTCACAGCCGACAGGTCAGGGCGGCGGCTACCAGTGGAACCTCCCGACCGCTCCGGCTCAGGTCGGGTACGGCGGACAGGCGTCACAGGTTGGTGCCGCCGGGAACGCTGCAGCGGCCGGTGGCGGCGGGGGCACAGCCAACGTGACCGCGTCCGCGGCGACCACGGCCGGCAAGCACGCCGCCGGCGCAGCCGGCGCTGCCGGGAAGGCGGGAGCCGCCGGCGCTGGCGCTGGTGCCGCTACCGGCGCTGGCGCTGCCGGTGGAGCGGGAGCCGCGGCCACGGCGGGCACAGCATCGACCGGTGTCGGCGCGCCCCTGGCCGTCGGGATGCTGCTGGCCAACTCGGCGCTCAAGGTCGCGCAGCAGGCCTCCCAGGCCGCGTCGACGGCCGCTGAGCAGGCCGTCGAGCACGGCACCCACCAGGAGGCATGAGCATGCGCACCTCGATCATCGGCGGGGACAGCGCCCACCGTGGCCTGTTCGGCGGACGGATCTCCAAGCCTCGGCTCTGGGCGCTCGGATCGAGCGTCGTCCTGACGCTCGTGCTCGTGTTCCTCATCGGGCTCTGGGCGCTGCTGGTCGGCGTGGTCCTCATCGGGGCCGCGTGGTTCGCGACGATCGACACGGCGAACAACACCATCCTGCAGCGCCGGATGAAGGACGCCCGGTGGAAGGAACGCCTCCGCCGCGGGACGACGAAGTTCGTCCCGTACGACCAGGACGGTTGGGACATGCTCACCGACCGGTGGGCCGAGGCGAGCACCCGCGAGGAGAAGCGGGAGTCCATGCAGGAGCTCCACGCGATGCGGGACACCCCGGACGGCGTCAGCAGGATGGTGTGGCTGCAGGACGGTGTCGGCGAACCGGGCATCCAGTGGCACCAGACCCCGGAAGGGGAGGAGTACCTCGCGGTCACATTCACCACGACCGGGCAGGTCACCGGCATCGAGACCGACCAGGTGTTCGACGTCGCCTCCGCCGGCTTCTCCGCCGTCGTCGCGTCGCTCGGCGACCCACTCGGGTTCGCCAAGCGCATCCAGACCATCAGCCGCAACATGCCCACCGACTCCGCGCAGCACGAAGCATGGATGGCGGAGAACGGCGACAACAGCGTCCCCGCGGTGCTGCTGCACTCCTACAAGGACGTCGTCGACGGCGTCGCCGCCGGCCAGCTCATGCAGCGGCCGATGTTCACCGTCTCCTGGCCCATCTCGGACCGGTTCGTCCGACGAGCCGCCCGCCACGGCGACGCGGCCCTCGGATGGCGGCTGTTCATGGCGAACGAGATCGAAGGGATGCGGCGCATGCTCGTCGGCGCCGGCTACAAGAACGTGCACGCGATGACCGCCCGGCAGACCGCCGCGGTGATCCGACACATGCAGCACCCCGGCTTCCCAATGGAGCAGGTCGCCGACGTCACCCCGACCACCGGGTGGCTGCCCTCCGAAGACGCATGGTCGTACACGACGTACGTCGGCGCACCCAAGGGCGGCCAGGTGTCGGTGTCACTGTCGCGCACCGCACGCATCACCGCGAAGAACCTCGAAGTGATCGAGCGGAACGCGCTATGGATGGCGCCGCTGCTCGGCGGAATGCAGTCCCAGGTGGTCCGGACGATCGCCTGGCACATCGAAGGATCCCCGCAGGACGAAGCCCGCCACCTCTCCGAGCAAGACCGGGTCTCCGACATCGCCGACCAGATCAAGCGCGACAAGGACGGACAGATCGAAGACGTCGCCCTGAACGTCGAAGCCGACGCAGCCCGGCGCCGCCACCAGGACCTCATCCCAGGAACCGGCCACGTCGGCGCGAACTGGGTCGGCTACATCACCGTCACCGACGGCACCGAACGCGGCCTGGCTGACGTCTCCGAGCTCATCGAAGACGCCGCGAGCCGAGCCGGGATCCGCACCCTCGAGTGGCTGGAGGTCGACTCCGCCACCGCCAACGCATTCACCTGGCCCGTCGGCCGTGGCATCGCGCCGGCGAACGTGTCGATCGGCTCGAAGGTCGAGCAGTTCGCACAGGGCAAGGAAGCGAAGGAAGCCCTGTGAGCGGCCGCCGCCTCCGAGAGCCCAGCGAGCACATCACCGTTGAACGAACAGGAACGAACCGATGACCGACATCACCGTGCTCGAGCAGACGCAGCTCCCCATCGGCGATTGGGAGTTCCCCCGCCTCGAGCCCCGCGGCTACGTCGAACCGCGCAACCGGATCTTGAAGCGCACCGGCTACTACGGCGGCCCCGTCAAGGGCGCCCCGTCGACGTCGCGGCAGGTCGAGGTGCTGAACCAGGGGATCCTGGAATCTCCGATGCAGTTTGAGGGTCTGCTGTCCGGGGTCGAGACGCTGTCGAAGACGCCGAGCGTGAACGACCAGTTCCAGGCGTACGCGCTGGGTCTGGTCGACTCCCCGAACGTCGTCGAAGCCGGCGACGTCGGCGTGGGCAAGTCGACGCTGATGAAGTGCGACTACGTCCTGCGCGCGCTGACGCTCCTGCGCCGCCGGGTAGTCGTCGTCGACAAGAAGCAGCAGTCCCCGACGGAACCGTGGGGCGAGTACACCAACGTCGCCCACACCGCCGGGGTCGACCCGATCCGGCTCGCCCTCGGCGACCGAGACGGGTCCCGGATCAACATGCTCGATCCGGCGCTGTCGCAGACCCGGTTCATCGCCGGCGACACTGGCGCCCTCATGGTGCTGCAGCAGGCGGCCGCGCTCCTGAACGACGGCACCCCGCTGGACACGTGGGAGCGGAAGGCGCTGCGAGCAGCGCTCCGCGACGGCGCCGCCCAGGCTCGGGCCCGTCAGCGGGTGGTGAACATCTACGACGTCCTTGACCACTGCGGTGTCATCAGCGACGAGCTCACCAGGCAGATGAGCCCCACCGCGCTCGAGCGGATGCACGAAGCCGGCCTCACGCTGCGGTTCATCCTCGAACGTCTCCCGGAAGAGATGCCGGGCCTGTTCGACGGCGAGACGTCGGAGAACGTCAAGCTCGGCGAGAAGCTGACCGTGTTCGACATCTCGCAGCTGCCCGAGGACGGCCCCGCGGTCCCGCTGGCGATGATGCTCGCCAACGCGTGGACCCTCGGCACGATCCGGCGGTCCGAGCCGGGGTGGAAGACGACGTTCTGCGTCGACGAGGGCTGGTTCCTCGTCGGCGGGCCGATGGGGAAGGTCATCCAGTCCAACGCGAAGCTCTCCCGCGCGCTGGGGCTGTCGAACGTGGTGAACATCCACCACATCTCCGACATCCCCGCCGACGACCCGGCGGTGGCGTTCATCAAGGAGGCCGGGACGATGCACCTGTTCCGGCAGTCGAAGGCCGACGACGCTGTCGCGGCCGCGCAGATCGCCGGGCTGAAGCCCGGCGCGGCCGAGCAGCTCATGACCCTGCCGAAGGGGCAGCACTTCAAGAAGGTCGGCCTCGCCGCGGAGGTTCGGATCGCGCACTTCCGCTCCGAGCTCGAACGGCAGATCACCGACACCAGCGCCGGCCTGACGGGAGCAGCACTGTGAACCGCACCAGGCTCGCGATCGGCGCCGCCGTAGTGGTCGCCGCAGCTCTCAGCGGGTGCGCGAGCACGCCGGCGCAGCCGTCCGTGTCGGTCCCCGCACCAGCACCCACCAGTGCGGCCACGGGCGACGACGGGCAGCCGAAGGTCACCGGGCCCGGCCAGGTGACCCCGTCCGCGCAGCCGACAGCACCGGTGAACGCTGAGGACCCGATCACGCCGACGCAGGAGGGCGCCGCGACGGGGACGGCGTCCGGGTTCGTGTCCGCGTACGTCGACAAGAGCGTCACCGGTGACGTGTGGGCCAAGGGATGGATGCCGTACCTCACCACGCAGGCGCAGGCCGCGTACGAGGGCACCAGTCAGCGGGCCGTCCCCGGGACCACCCTCTCCGGCACGGTGAAGCTCGAGGACGGTGGCACCAACGGCGCCGCGATCGCCGACGTCCCCACCGACGCCGGCACGTACACGGTGCAGCTCAACCAGGTGAACGGCTCCTGGAAGGTGCTCCGCGCGATCCTCCCCGGCGAGGACGACTGACATGGTGAAGTTCGTTGTCGGCGCCGTCGCGGTCATCGTGCTGTTCATCGGAATGCTCCTCGGAGCCTCCGGTGGCGGCTCGACCGCGGCCGCGGCGTGCGGTGCGGGCGCCGGCGACACCGCGGCGGTCACGAAGGACCTCCCGAAGAAGGTCGGCACGTGGGACACCGACCAGGTGAAGATGGCCGCACGGCTCGTCGCGGCCGCGCACGAGGTGAAGGCCAACGAGCAGGCCACCACCATCGTCGTGATGACGGCGATGGGTGAGTCGTCGTTGACGAACTTGAACCATGGCGATGCCGTCGACAACACCACCATCGGCGTGCTGCAGCAGGACGACAGCTACGGAGAGCGCGCCGACCGGCTGAACCCGGAGAAGGCTGCCAAGGCGTTCCTGGCGAAGCTGGTCAAGGTGCCGGACTGGGAGACGCTCGAGCCGACGCTCGCCGCGCACAAGGTGCAGGTCAACGCCGACCCGTACCACTACGCGAAGTTCTGGACCGACGCGCAGGAGATGGTTGCCGCCGTCACCGGCGCCGCGACGACGTCGGGCTGCGACGTCTCCGGCGACCAGGTGGAGCTCGCGAAGACCCTCAAGGCCGCGTGGAAGAAGGGCACCTTCACCGACACGTACCACCCGCAGATGGTGGAGCAGGAAATCCTCCCCATCGTCGACGGGACCACGAAGGACGGCTGCCAGGTCGACACCCGCATCCTGCAGCTGCTCGTCGCGGCACTCAACAAGTACGGCTCCGTGCAGATCAGCGACATGAACCGTCCGTGCGTCGGCATCGGCACGCACTGCGAGTCCGGATCGCTGCACTGCAAGAACCCCGCGGTGGCCGTGGACTTCAACGCCGTCGGAGGGAACGTGCTCCTCGGCTCCGGAAAGCAGGACATCGAGTTCCTGCAGTGGCTGGACACCGTGATGCCGAAGGGCTCCCAGGCAGGCCAGGTGCAGTGCCGGCCCAACACGCCGCTGGAGAACTTCCGCCAGTTCGAAGACCCCTGCTCGCACCAGCACATCGACCTCGGCTCCACCACGGAGCCCTTGACCCTCGGCAAGGACGCCTCATGAGCACCCTGACCATGCCGCTCGACGCGGCAACCGTCACGTTCGAGATCCTCGACCAACTGCAGGAGCACGCACCCATCAGCTGGGGCGGACTCACCGCACCCACCGGCGGGCTGCACTCGCCGCTGCGGGGCGATGCCCTGCCGGACTACTCCGTCTTCCCCGACCGCAACAGCACCGACCACGTGCTCGTACTCCACCGCTGGATCGACGTCGACGGCCGTCCCGGCCAAGACCGCGTCCGGCTGCAGCACCGCACCATCGGCGACGCCCTCAACCACCTGCAGACGGCAGAGCCGGTGTACCGGTTCACGATCGGACACGACATCGACCCGTTCGACGGGGACGGATCCCGAGACCTGCCCGTGCTGTCCGTGTGGACCGGCCCCGTCATCGTTGCCGGCGACGTGCCGGCATCCAGGCCTGGCCCCGAGCTCCGCGGCCGCGTGCTGTTCCGCGGCCGCCTCTCCGACCGCACCAACGTGCTCGAGGAACATCCCGGGATGATCGCAATGGAGCGGCTCCTCCTCGAGCAGACCCCCTCGCTCGAGGAGTGGGTCCTGCGATCCGGGCCACGCATCGCGGACGACCTCCAGGTCCACGAGCACGCCTCCGAGCTCAACACCCTCGACGACGTGTTGACGTGGGCGGAGCAGTGGCTGCATACCTCGTACGACTCCCCGCACCTGATGAGCGTCAACTCGTTCGTGGTGTCCTGCGCCGGCGCCGGGCAGCCGATGACGGTGCGGGTCTGGTGAGCGTCGTGGGGAAGATCGTCGGCGCTGTCACGGGCGGGGTTGACGAAGTCCACCGGACCGTCGCGGCGTACAAGGCCGCCCGAGAAGCACGCGACCTCGCGATCGCCGAGGCCGCCCTGACGGTCGGCCACCACCGAGTCGCACAAGAAGCCGGCCTCTCCCCGTCGCGGGTGCGGCAGATCCTCCACGACGTCACCACGCCGCAGGACCACCACGATGACCGGGAAGGGGACCCCCAGTGAGACGCCGCACGAAGCAGCAGCTCGTCACAGCGGCCGCGCTGTTCGCGGCCGCTGCTGTCGGCACGATCGCCGCACCCTACGTGCACCCCACGACGTCGATGGAACAGCCTTCTCCCTCGAGCACGGTGTCCGCGGCCAAAGCGCTACGAGATCTCCGCACGCTGGGGATCTCCGACGCCTACGTGCCGGCGCCCTACGACCGCGCCGCATTCGGGCAGGCATGGGCCGACACCGACCACAACGGCTGCGACACCCGCAACGACGTCCTCCGGCGCGACCTGACGGCCGTCGTGACGAAGCCGGGCACCAACGGCTGCGTGGTGCTCTCCGGGACGCTCCACGACCCGTACACGGGCCGCACGATCGCGTTCGAGCGTGGGAACACGTCAAGCCTGGCCGTGCAGATCGACCACCGCGTCCCGTTGTCCTACGCATGGCGCCACGGCGCCGCGTCCTGGACGCCGCAGCAGCGGGAGCTGTTCGCCAACGACCAGGCGACGAACCTCGTCGCCGTCGACGGGCCAGCGAACGAAGAGAAGTCCGACTCCGGGCCCGCGGAGTGGATGCCGACGAACACCGGCGACGCCTGCAACTACGCGGCGTCGTTCGTCACCGTGGCCACGAAGTGGCAGCTGTCGATCTCCACCGACGACAAGCACGCGCTCGCACGCACCCTGACCACCTGCAGCTGAAGGACATGACGATGACCGACAAGCCCGTTGACACAGACCGTTCCCACGCACCGCGGTTCGGCCTGTCCCGCACCCGCGTGGTGTTCCTCATCCTCGCCGTGGTGCCCGTCCTTGTCGGCATCGGCTGCTGGATCGAGTCCTTCCGCGCAGGGTGGCAGTCCTACGTGCCGTACTGGGGCGCCGCGATGCGGACCGTTCCCGCCAATGACGCCGCCACCGCCTGGTGGCTCGCGGGAGTGGCGGCAATCTGCGTCGGCGTCGGAACGGCGATCAGCGCCACGGCGCCGAAGCCGTTCATCGGCGCCGCGTCGATCGCCGGCGTGGTAACCGCGCTGTTCTTCCTCGTGCTGGCGGCGATCGCATGAAGCGGCCGACAGTCCCTGAGCCGCGGGCGGCGGTGCGGCGTGGTCGCCTGGCGATCGCGCGGCTGTGTCTGCTGCTCGGCGCGGTGTGCGGGATCGCCGCCACCGTGGTGGGGCTGCCCGTCGTGCAGCTACTTCCGGGCGGGCCTGTGACGGAACCGGAGCTGCACCTGACCGCGCAGGCGGTGTGGGCGCTGCTCGGCATCGCACTCCTCATCGCCGGCAACGCGCTCGTCGCCGCCGAGTTCAACCGCATCGACTGGGAATGGCAGCTGGAGGACCTCCTATGACCCCGATCCCCACGGAGTGGGACATCACCCACACCTGCGGTCACACCGTCCGTAAGAACCTGTCCGACAAGCCCGCCGGCCAGCGTGCAGGCACGGCACGGTGGTTCGCGAAGAACCGTCAGTGCCCCGCGTGCGAAGCGGAACAGCGGGCCGCGGAGGACGTCGAGCTCCGTGCGGAAGCCGTACGGGACGGCATGCCCGAGTTGGTCGGCAACGACGGCGCCGTGCGGTGGGCGGTGCGGATCCGGCAGGAGTTCCTGCGTGCATCGTTCCGCGAGCTCGTCGAAACGAACCTGGTCGACCCGGCGGTATTCCAGCGGGACGTGCTCGAGGCAGCACGCCGCGTGACGTCCGCGCGGTGGTGGATTGACAACCGGGAGATCGCACCCGCCGACCTACCCGAACTCCTCGCCGAGCCCGGCCCCGGCGCCATCGCGAAGACGCGGGCGCCGGCCGCTCCTGCATCCACATCATCCGAACCAGCACCCGCCGCCGGCAGGGTGTCGTTCTTCGACAAGAAAGCGAACCGCTGATGGACACGCTCAAGGAACTCTGGGCCACGGTGCAGGTGTACGTGTGGCTCGGCGTCGTGGTGGTCGCGGCTTGGACCGGGCTGCACATCGCATCCGTCCAGGATCCGAAGGTGCGGGATCTGTCGTGGAACCCGCTCGACGTCGCCATGGACGCATTGAAGGGCCGGTTCCGGATGCCGGAGAGCGGCATCGTGTTCGCCATCGGCGCGGTCATCGTCGCCGTGGTGATCCTCATGGTGCTCTGGTTCGCCCTCCCGGCGATCTGGCACAAGGTGTTCGGGCCGTCGAAGCCGAAGGCGGAGGAAGGTTTCGCCGGCGTGCAGGAGCTGCAGGACCGAGCCGAGATCGGGTACAAGGTCGAGACGACCGCGCCCTACGCCTACATGGGTGACCACCCGATCCGCGCGACGACCGAGGACGTGGCCACCGTCGTAGCACCACCCCGGTCCGGCAAGACGATGCGCCTGGTCATCCGGCTGATCCTCAAGGCGTTCGGTCCGGTCGTGTCGACGTCGACGAAGCCCGACGTCGTCCGGCTCACGGCCTGGCTCCGGGCCAAAGTCGGCACCGTGCACGTGTTCGACCCGGAGGGCGTGACGAACTGGCCGACCCGGGTGAAGTGGGACATCGTCGCCGGGTGCGAGTCCGCGAAAGAGGCCACCCGGCGGGCGAAGACGATCATCGCGGCCCGTCCGCTCGCGGATGCCGGCAACGCGAAGTTCTTCGCCGGCACCGCGCAGAACGTGCTGCAGTGCCTGCTGCACGCAGCAGCACTGGGTGGCCACTCGATGCGCGACGTCGTGCTGTGGTCGAAGGACTTCTCGATCGACACCCCCTACGACGTGCTGCGGGAGCACCCGGACGCGAACCCGGGGTGGCTGTCGGACCTGCGGCGCTTCTGCCGATCCGAGGCTCACGACACGGTCGACAGCACCGACATGACTCTCCGCCTGGCGTTGGAGACCCTGGCGCTCGAGGAGATCCTCGACGCCGTCTGCCCGAAGGACGGCGACCCGGTGTTCGACGTCGACGCGTTCCTCGAGTCGACCGACACGCTCTACCTGCTCAGCGAGTCTGGAGAAGCATCGCTCGCGGCGCCCGTCATCACCGCGCTGGTGTCCACGATCGAGCGGCGCGCGAAGGCGCACGCGACGAAGTACCGCAACGGACGCCTGCCGAAGCCGTTGACGCTGGTCCTCGACGAGGTCGCGAACATCGCCCCGATCCCGGGCTTGCCGGCGCTCGTCACCGACGGCGGCGACCGCGGCATCATCACGTGGTCGTTCCACCAGGACCCCAAGGACGCCGAGACCCGATGGGGGAAGGCCGGCGGGAACAAGATCCTGAAGTCCTCGAACATCCTGATGGTGCTGGGCGGGATCAAGGACGACGACTATCTGGAGAGCCTGTCGAAGCTGTGCGCGGAGAAGGAAGCCGAGCGCATCGGCACCACTGAGTCGGTCAACGGCATGTCCACGTCGACGTCGACGATCAAGGAACGCGTGATGACCGCCGGCGCGATCCGTCAGCTCGAGCCAGGCAAGGGGATGCTGTTCTACCGAGAGCTGCCGGTCGCGATCGTCGACCTGCCCGGCTGGTGGGAAGAGGACGACAAAGCTGCGATCGAAGAGGGCCAGAACTGGGCCTTCGAGCAGGAAGGGATCGCAGCATGAGCGACGTCGACGGCGCAGCACCGGAGCAGGGCGAGAACGCCGGCGAGAGCGGAACGCCGCTGACGCCGGAGGACCGGATCCACGCGCTCGAGCAGCTCGTCGTGCCCATGTTCAAGGACTGGGCCAGCCGCGACACCGGCGAAGACGACGGACCCGCTGTCGGGACCGCGGGCGCCGTCTCCGAGACCGCCGAAGAGGACGCCGGCGGCCCCTGGGCCTGGGACCGCGTGAACGATGAGCGACGGCAGGCGCTCGCGGGCGAACTAACCGAGTTCGTCACGTACCTGACGGACCGGTACCTCCGGCACCTCAGCGCGGAAACGTACCCGTTCGCGGCCCGCTGGTTCGAGAACCCGATCGCGGTGGAGATCCTCACCGGCGTGATGGTCGCCCACCAGGCGGTCTACACCGACTACAAGACCGAGCCGAGCCGGGACCTCGCGGACTGGCACGAACACATCCTCTGGCCCGCACTCGATCGCATCAGGGCCCTCGCGCTGTTCCCGAACGGCGAGATCAATCCACGGAGCCGGAACGTCGACGTCGACGACGACGCACGGGCGTTCCTCGCCGGCGAGCTCGCCGATGAGGACGCGGCGCCGGCGGCGGACGCGCAGACGGCCGCTGACCTCCATAGCGCTCCGACCGGACCAATCACGCTGCCGTAGTTGGGACGGAACCGCGACGTTTTACAGGCGGGAGAAACAACGGGAGACGCCCCGTGCAGTTTGCACGGGGCGTCTCGTTGTCTACGTTCACCACACCGTATGGATGTTTTCCAACCAGTTCCACGCTGCGTACGCGTAAGACGCGGCGGTAACTATGGAAGTTATGACGGTTATGAATTTCACGAACTCGTTCATGATTTTCAAACCGTAATAACGTAGGCATCCGCGGACGCATGTAGTACGGTGGAGCCACGGAATCGGACGCGGTTCAGGGCTGAACACAGTCATGACGTGGAACTTTCCGCCAGCGGTACGCTCCGCCGTGAGAAGTGAACGCGTACCACTGGGCTTGTTAGAGCAGCCGCCCCAGCCGAGTGCTGGGGCGTTCTGCTGCACCAGGTGCATTCCTAAGATACCGCGGTACTCACACATTCGAGGAGGGTTCCGCAAAAGAGTGTTACACCCAGGTGGAACCGCCCGGGGCGTTTAGTGAGACTCAATAGCGGCCGATCCGCGGATTTATGCGGAAGTAGCCACTCAGGACGCAAGGCGCCTAGAAGAAAGCGCAGAGGACACGACGCTCCGGTGTAATGCACCTTGGGCGTGTCGCTCCACGCTCCCACGCCCGCGCGGACGGACGATGCCCGGGACACGTGCCGGTCGCACGACGCAGGGTGCGACGGTCAGAGACGCGGTCCGCGACGCTGATCCTGCTGCTGCCGCTGTCGTTCGGCCGCTTCCTGCTGCCTGCGGACCTGCTCGGTGCGCTCCTGCACGGCCGCGGTGGCAGCGCGCTGCTCGGCGGTCTGGTCAGCCTGCTGCGCTGCCGTCTGCCGTGCACGGAGCTCGGCAGCGAGCCGTGCGACCTCGTCGGCGGCCGACGCCGGCGCCAGCGCCAGCGCCGCCGGCTTCTCGACGGGTTCCACCGCGGGAGTGGCCACCGGAGGATCCGCAGGGCCGTCGCCGGGGCTGACGGCCTTGGGCACGCCTGCGGCGCGCTCGGGGGCGTCCGCGGCCGCGGTGCGGTCGGTCGCCGGCGGGGCCGCTTCGACAGTCGTCTCGGCCACGGGAACGGGGCCGGCGGTGTTCCGTTCGGCGCCGTCGCGATCGCGCATCCATCCGGTGCGGCGGAGGTCCTCGTGGGCCTGCTCCGCTTCCGCGAACGCGTGCCGGCTGTCGCGGTCGACCATGCCCGGGTCTGGAAGACGGTAGGCCTCGTCGGGGACGCCGTGGGCGTCGCGGTACGCGGCCACGGTGGCGACCTGCTCGCGCCAGGTGTCGCGAGCGTCGCCGTCCGCCGGCTGCATGCCGTACTGCGCCACCCACGCCGGCTTCTGCTCGAGGAGCCGGTCGACGTCGACCACGACGGCCGTCTCGGGCAGCGTGGCGGTCGACGTCGCGGCCGTGCGCGCGGTCGGGTCGATGCCCATGCGCTCGAGGGCGGCCGCGGACGCCTGCTCACGCGCCAGGCGGTCCTGCTGGGTGCGCAGGTCGAGCCCCGCTGCGCGGGCGTCCTGCCACGCCTGGACGGCGTGGGAGCCGCGGGGTTCCTCGCTGAGGACGGCTTCGCTCGCGGGCACCTCGAACGCTTCCCGGTACGCGACGATGCGGCCCATGTTCTCTCGCCACCGCTCCGCCTGCGCGGGGTCCGTGGGGATCTGCCCGAACGGTTCCGCCCACGCCGGCGGTTCGGCAACGACCTGGTCGACGAGGGAGGTGATGCGGTCGCGCATCAGCTCCTGCTGGCCGTGGAGCCAGGTCCGCACCTCGGGTTCGCCGATGCGGTCGTTGAACGGCGTCACCCACTTGGGCAGCCCTGGCACGGGTTCGAGGTCGGTGCCGATCGCGGTGACCGGTCCGAGCCGATACCAGTAGACGCGAGCCGGCGACTGGATCGGGGAGATCTCGTCGAGATCCCGCGGACGGACAAGTCCCTGCAGCCGAGTGTGGAGTGCGGTGCCGGCGAGATCGTGGTCGACGAGGCGCGCGGCGAATGTCGACCAGGCTTCGTCGTTGATGATGTTCGCGGCGAGCTCAGCGGGAAGCGCGTCGCGGACGGCCTGCGCGGCGCGCTCGAGTGCCTTCGGGTCGAGTGCCGCGACGCGGCCGTGGTCGTACTGCGGCAGCAGCGTCGTGAGGGAGTGCGCGTTGTCCTGCTCGCCCCGCAGGGTCTCCGTGGCGCTCTTGGTCGCGCCCTCGCGGCCGAGGACCTGCTCGAGGGCGCCCCGGATCGAGTTCTCACGCTCGTCGTCAGTGTGGCCGGAGGAGTCCAGCGGCTTGTCGATGACGACGTAGAGGCGGTTCTCCTCCTTCGCGCGGGTGCTGTCGACGTAGAGCTCTTCGCGGGTGGTGCGGTCCGGATCGATCACCGCGCCGCCGGTGGAGACGGTGTCGCCCTGGGTGCCGTGGCTGGTGCGTGCGTAGCCGAGCTGCACGTGCTCGTCGACGTACTCGAGCGGAAGCGTGACGGTGCCGCCGTGTACGTGCGACTTCGCCATGACGCCGTACGGGCCAACGGCGGTGACGGTCCACATGGCGTTGTTGGTGACCCAGTCCTTGCCCTGGTTCATCCGAAGGGACCGGTCCGTGTTGCGGGTGAGGATGACGTCTCCGGTGCCGACGGTGTTCCCGTCTGCGAGAAGCCGGCCGTCCTCCTGCACCTGGCCCTGGGCGACGCGGTCGGCGCGGGCCCGGGCGTTCAGCGCGGACACTTCCTCGTTGGTGCCGGCGATCATCAGCGACGACTTCCCGGCGGTCGTGTCGGCGTGCCAGTCGGTGTAGATCCGGTCCATGACTTCGTCGCGGGTGCCGGCGAACACCCGGCCGCGCTCGATGTAGAAGTCGAGACCGGTGGTGTCGCCGGTGCGGAGCTTCAGGGACGCGGCAGCTTCAGCGGTGGCGTGCTCGCCGGTGAAGCGGTGCACCTCCTCCAGGCGGGTGACGTCGGTCTCGCGCTCGAGCAGGCGGAGGACACCGCCGGCGCCGATGGAGCCGTGCTGCGCAGGGTCGCCGAGGGGACGGAGCGCAGCACCATGCTCGTCAGCGAGGGCGAGGAGACGTCCCATGAGCGGCGTGCCGGCCATGGACGCTTCGTCGACGAGGAGAAGCGTGTTCGCGTCGATGCGGTGCTGCTCCGCCACGGGCCGTCCGCTGCGCTTCGCGTTCGCGTGGGCCTGCAGGAGCATGTCGGCTGTATCCGCGGTCGCGTCGAGCTCGCGGCCGAGAACTTCCGCCGCCTTACCGGTGGTGCCGAGCGCGAGCACGCGACCACCGCCAGCCTCGACGGCGTAGATCGTGGCCCGCATGGCGGTGGTCTTGCCGGTGCCGGCAGGGCCGATACCGGTCTCGATCCGGTGGCCACCGGTCGCGAACCGGCGTGCCAGCTCGACCTGCCCGGCGTTGAGCTCGTGGTGTCCGTCGGCGATCGCGCGGTCGTTGAACCGACGCATCGCGTCGTCGAACGCCTGCCGCTCCATTGCGAAACCGCCCCGGGTGCGGGCCGCGTCGAGGATCGCTTCTTCGGTGCGGAGGGTCTTCTCGGAGGTGAACTCCTCGGCGCGGTGGATCCGGAAGACGCTCTCACCGTTGCTGCGCTGCAGCTGCGCCGGCGTGGGGTTCAGCTCCGGCGGGGTGAGCGATATCGACCGCTGCACGGCCGCGGCGGTGATGTCGCGGGTGAGGGCCTGGACGTCCTGCCCGGTGGCCTGCGCGACGCGGCGCGCGACGCGCTCTGCCTCGGCCTGCAGGTGCGAGTCCTTCCACGTCGACCGGTCCTGCTCAACCCGCGTGACGACCAGGTTCCCGAGCTGCTGCACGCTCTGCCCAGCAAGCAGATCCTGCGCCGGCATCGCGTTCGACTGAGCAACGATGCCCGCCGCCCACCCGTGGACATGCACCTTCTCGGAAGCAGAACGACGCCACTCGGCGACCTGGTCCTGCTCCGACGACGGCGGTGCTTTGTGATCGCGTGTGGCGAGGTTCGCCTGCTCGTAGAGCTTGTGCTGGATGTTCTTCGGCGGGGTGTGTCCGTGGGCGGCCACGTACTCGTCGACGAGCTCCGCGTACGCCTGCTCGATCCCGACGCGGCGTGAAGAGAAGCCCTCGCGGAGGCTGCGATCGACGCCCATGATCTCGCGCACGTCACGCTTGCCAGCGCCCCGGGACTCGTCGACGAACTGCACACCGAGACGGTTCCGCAACTCCTCCTCGACGAGCGAGTTGTACCGCTCGGAGGCAGCGACACCGAGGCGGTGCAGCATGCGCCCGTCGAGCGATCGCCACTTCCCATCGACGCCCTCAACCTTGGTCGAAACGGCGACGTGGGTGTGCAGGTCGGGGTCGCCGGTGCGGGAGTCGCGGTGCTCGAACGCAGCGACGAGGAGGCCCTTCGTTTCGACCTGCGCGACGCCGCCGGCTCCGGTCCGGGTGAACGCTGCTTCCTCCTGCAGGAACGTCATCGCACCCTGCCACGCAGCCTCGTGGGAGGCGTGCACCTCGCGTGCGATGTGCGCCTCACGGGGGTCGTTCCGGTCCGCCAACGCCCACAGCAGGGAGACCGACTTCACGGGGCTGAACACCAGGTCGTAGCCCGCGACGGGCTGGCGAGGCGGGGTGCCACGCTCGGTCAGGAACCGTGCGACCTCACCGGTGGTGGCCTCTCGGCCGAGCGCGCCGCGCAGGTGATCGGCGGCGAGGTTGTGCTTCACCAGGTCACGTTCCGGACCGGTCTCGGGGTTCCGGCCGACCTCGTCGCGGAACCCCTGGTAGCCGCGGGAGACCTGCTGCTTCCAGTCCGGGACACGGAGCGCGACGAACCAGGACACCTCGTCCGACGTGGCCGGGCGACGCAGCGACTTCTGCAGCATGGCGAACGCGACGTCGGCCTTGATGCCGGACAGTTCGGCGGCGGCAGGGGCGCGGTGGTTGTCCCGCTCGAACGCGACGGACGCAGCGTGGATCTGCACCTGCCACTCGGTGTCGGGGTCGTTCGTGGTCATGAACCGACGGCCCAGCCGGGCGGCGTCGATGGCCTCGGAGGCGGACGCGCCGGCGGCGATCTGCTCCTGAATGAAGGCGGTTGCGTCAGGGCGCAGCCCCTCACCGAAGAGGGCCTGCATCTGCTCTGCGGACACCTGCCCGGACACCCCCAGGGACGCCAGGCCGTTGCCCCACCACTGGCCGGGCTTGGCACCCTCAGCGGTGTAGTAGTCCGTGAGGTCTTCGCTTCGCCGGACCTGCTGATCGCCCGCCGCAACCTGGTTCGTCAGATATGAGTATCCGTCACCTGCGTGCAGGACGTGCACCGTCATCACGAGCGATCACCTCCTCCCACACCCCCACCGTAGCGGCTTTTGGAGGACCACACACTGTTAGTGCAAGAGGTGTGTAAGTTCGGTAGTGTGGTGTCAGGCGGTCGGTCAGACTGCGTCAGCACCTACCAAAGCTGTCGTTGCGATCGTCGGAACTCGTTGAGGGGACCAGCGAGAGGGAACCAACCATGGCTCGAACCAGCACGAAGAAGGACAACCGCGAACGAGCACGTCAGCGCCGGGCAGAACTCGACGCTGAACGAGCCCGACGTGACGCCGCGATCGAAGAAGCCGCCTCGACGTTCTTCGACGCCAACGACGACCGGGACGAACTCATCGCCAAGCTCGACGCGATCGACGTGGACCGCGCCCTCGCCGTCCAGTCCCTCGTGGAGCTGAAGGAGACCAACCCGCGGATCGCGCAGCTGCTCGACATTCCGGTGACGGAAGTGCGCCGCCTGCGAGACCTCGGCGCCGAGTCCGCCAGCCCGCGCGCGGACGATGGTGCGACGTCAGACGAGGAGGCCAGGGAGGGTTCCGTGGACTCGGAGCACGCGGGTGAAGCCGGGCAGGCGGCGTGAACGTCGGAGCGGCGATCGTCGCGTCCGCGGTCGGCGTCGCGTGGATCGTCTGGTACCTCGGGTGGCGGCTTCGCAGCCGGACGGGTCTGCGCCGCACTGACCGGGCCCGGCGCGCGTCGAACGCTCTGATGGGGTGGGCTGCGTTCGAAGGGCTCGTGCTGACAGGCACCCTCGTGTGGACGCCTGCGCTCGGCGCGGTGCTCGTACTCCTGCCGCTCTGGCTGGTGCTGCGCGGAGTGATCGCGATCGTCGACCGCAGCGCCGAGCGCGCCGCGCAACGTCGCGACATGCTCAACGGGTATCCACCGGAACCGCGACCGGTCAGCTGGGACAACGTGCCCATGGTGGTCGTGCTCTGGTGGTTCGCGATCGCCTACGTCGGGGTCTTCCTGACGATCGTGTTCCTCGTCGCGTTCGCCGGCCCCGACGCGCTCGAGTCGGACCTCTCGACGAACGTGCTCATCGGCAGTGTCGCCGTGTGTGCCGTCCCGGCAATCGTGATCGGCGTGGTCCGTAAGCTTCGCCGCGATCAGGCGATCCGCGACTTCCAAGCCCTCACCGCCGGCATCGAGTCGCGAGTGCGGCTCGCTCAGGGCTCGCAGCCGGACGGCCCGCGCGACAAGCAGTAAGCACCGCCGGCCGCGCGTAAGCGGGCAGGCAAGATAGGAACCGACGGGCCCGGCGCCGCGATGCGCGGGGTGCTGTGGCCGTTAGGGATGAGGAGTCACGACGATGGGTGCACGAGCCGCGATGGTCATCACCTGCGACGTCGTCGGCTGCGACCAGGTCATCGTCCCGATAGCCGGACCCGACGACAACAGCAGCCGCACCGAAGCACGCGCCTACGCCCGCACCCGCGGGTGGACGACAGCCGACCGCTCCCCCAGCTGGACCGACACCTGTCCCGCGCATGCCGGTGACGTCGTCGCTCGGACCGCTGGCCAGGTTGGGGCCTCTGGCCGTTAGGTGTCGGTGGTCACCAGAGCGTCGGGGTGTCTGGCGCGATCCCTGTGCGGCACGCACGGATTGCTGCCGGGTCCCACCCGTGATCCCGGAACGCTTCGCGGAGCTCACGAGACAGCGTCACTCGTTCGCCGCGCTGTAGGCCGGCCATCCGAACCGCGGTCGCCCCGTTGCGGTGACGGCCGCGCTGCACACGCTCGAGCATGTTCCCTCGGTGCGTACCCGGTGCCAAGTGCGACACCGAGTTGTCGACGTCGACGTGGACGCACAACGGGATATCGCAGGCGTGCAGCAGCAGCACCGTCGGGTGCAGCGCCGTGCCAGTGAGGTGTTCATACAGCCACCGCTGCGGCCGCATCGCACGCTGACCACCGTCGGGTTGCGGAACCCAGAAACGGCCGTAGCCGTCGTCTCCAATGGCACCGGTCCAGATCCAGCAGTCACTGGGCGCCGGCCCCCGCACGACGTGCGAGAAGAAGCGTTCCTCAGCGCTCACCGGAGTCGGCCCGCTCATGGACCGGCGCTGACGTCGGGACAGAACGGGAATCGCCCAATCACGCCAGCAGCAGGATCGCGAAAACGACCGCGATGACACCGACGATCGCGCATCCGATCCACAGTCTTACGATGACCGGGCTATGCCGCGCGCTCGGGACGGTGAACCACCCGACGACGCCGGCGATCGCTACGACGGCCGCGACGACGGCTAGGCCAACACACCAGCGCCCAAGGGTCTCGAAGATGGGCAGCGGCGGACGGATGGGCCGGGTATCGAGTCCGTTCATAGCTGGCAGCCTTCCGTTTGGGACGCGTACTGGGGGAACATGCGGTCCATCGTTGCTTCGTGGCGTGCGGCGCGGTCGTCCTCGCCGCGGACGCGGGAGATCTCCGCGAACGTGGCGCGGTCCGGTTCGGCGGGGGCGGGTCGGCGGCACATCTCGGCGTAGTACCGGTTGGCGTCGTGCTCGGCCTGCTCGAGGCGGGCCCGTAGTTCGAGGACCTCTGCGATGAGCGCCGGGGCGGCCATCTGGAACCCGACCATGTAGCCGGCCTCCCACACCTGCCGCTGCTCGTCGGTGAGCTCCCACTCGCGGACGTTCTCGGTCGGGTCGGCGGTCGCAGCGTCGATGGCGCGGAACGCGGCCACGGTATCGCCGGCGTAGAGCTCGTCGACGGCGTCACGGGTGGACTGCTGCACGATGTCAGGGCGGACGGCGGTCGGACGCTCGAGGGTCATCGTAATCACGCGGCCGCGCTCGAGGCGAGTTCGCCGATCTTGTCGGGGCGGAACCCGCTCCAGGAGCCGGTCTCCGTGTCGGTGACGACGATCGGGGCGTTCATGCCGAGGGTGGTCTTCCACTCTTCGATCTGCGCCTGGTCGACGTCGTCGAGGATCGCCTCGGTGTACTCGATGCCGGCGGAGTCGAGGGCACGCTCAGTGGCCAGGCACATGCCGCAGAAACCAGACTTGGTGTAAACCGTGATGCTCATCGAAATCACCTTCCGAAAGTTTGTGATGCAGTGGGGGCCCCTCCCCCGTTGCATGCTTCTATTCTATAACGCGCGGGCCTATATCGGTACCTTTTTCCGCACATTCTTCTACTATTTTCTGCCGATCGGCACACCTGTTGCCAACCTATGCACCTGCATTGTTTGACACCAGGGCATGACGTTTACGAACGTACGGCTGGGGCATCGATAACAGCGGGAGGGCTGGGAATCCCCAGGAGCATTGAACCGGTAACGCAATCACCGGAAGCCGTTAGGAGTAGCGGGCTGCGCATTCCTGAACTGTGTCGTCCCGGCGCTTTTCACCATGTCGCCGACCGCCACCGTCCCGGCGGGTCAGCCCGTGACGGGGTGCAGGGTGCTGGTCGCGGTGGTGGCCACGGTGACGTCGTCGTGGTCGCACTCCCAGAACACGGATCGGATCTCGTCGGCGATCGCTTCGGGCAGCTGCTCGTTCGTCCATGCCGTCGACGGGAACGACACCGTGACGGTGACCGTGGTCATCGGGTCGGTGGAGGACGGGCCGTGCCCGGCCCCGCCCCACTCGTACTGCCAGGCGAAGCCGACTTCACCGGTGGGTCCGCCGCCGTGGACATCGAATGCGGCGCGGTGTTCGTCGTCGGTGTGGTTCGGGCGGCGGGTGCAGTGCCATTCAAGGCCGCCGACGTCGTACGTCGTCGCTGCGCACTCGGCGCCGGTCGGGTCGAGGTCCGCGGCGGGAGCTGCAGAGTCGATCTGCTCGCCGATGGTGGCGGGGCGTTCGTAGGTGATGTGCATGAGGGGCGTTCCTCTCTAGGCTTCGTGGCCGGGTGCACGCTTGGTCGGCGGTCGCACCCTGTGGGAAAGGGGGCCGCGTCGCCGTCGCTATCGGCGGCGCGGCCCGCCCGGCTACTGGTGGGCCGGGGTGGGGGTGAGGTCGACGCGTTCGAGAACGAACCGGACCGCGGACCATGCCGACAGGTTCGGGTGCGCCCACCCGCGGCCGCCGGCGCTGAAGTCCTCGGCGCGGCCGTCGGTGAGGTCGTGGTGGCCGTTGAGGGTGCCGTGCTCGTCGCAGATGACGAGGTGCCGCATGCTGCTGTCCTCGCGGATCACCCGCTGTGCGGCCAGGTGGCCCGCGGGCGAGTAGTTGCGGGCACAGCTGTATCGGACTTCGGTCGGCAGCTGGTCGACTTCGCCCGCGACGAGGGTGGTCACGTGTTCGTCGTAGGAGTCGGTCTGGCCGTTGAACGATCGTCCCTGGAACTTTCGCGTGATGGCGTCGACCTGTAGCCAGGTGGGGCCGTCGTCGTAGGTGACGTTGATCCACGCGGCCGCGGTGCCGGTGGCGCAACGAACGGAGAACTTCACGCCGGGGAACGTGGTCCGCAGCTCCTTGCGGAGCAGCGCGGCGACGTCCTTGGTCGGGATGATGGTGCTGGTCATGGGGTGCCCCTCACTGGGTGTGATCGGTGATGATGGGTGGAGCGGGAGGGGGCAATTACGACTTGTCCCCTCCCGCGTTGGATCACTCCGCGGGTGGCGTGTAGGTGATCGTGTCGACGAACGTGGCGAGTTCGATGCCCTCCAGGACGGCCGTGTTCGTGAGCGTCCAGCCCAACGACGCGGCGGTCTTGAGTTCCGCGGATCGCTCTCGCAGAGCCGCCGTCCTCGCTTCCGTTGCGTCGTCCGCCTTGCTAACTGCGGTGACAATGGTTTCGATCTGATATCGCATTTGTTCTTCCTCTCCCTCTCGTTTTTTTGCCGTGAAGGCGACTTGTCGCCGCTAGGACGGGAGGGTGTAGTGCAACCCGAAGGGCGGAGGGGGAGAGAATTTCGGCGCGAAATAAGGGAGCGAAGCGACCGCGTGCCGAAAATCTCGGAGGATCCGGCGGCTTGCCGCTTGCGCGGAACCCGGATGGACGTACGCTGCCGAAGGCTTCACGGCAAAGAAACGGGCCGGAGGCCCAGACAGTGCCGGCGAAGTCGGTTCCACCCGGAGCGAAGCGACTCCCGGCCTCCGGCCGGAAGCCCTGCCCCGGAAACCCTGTCCGCTACTGTGTGGGCGATTCAGGGGGTCACATGAAGCGACGACAACGACGGGTACCCGTCCCGTCTGCTGCAACGCTCGGAGTGCGTGCCGGCGGGGTGCGAGATGTTCCTCGCCTCACGGTTTGGTCCTGGCGCATGGTGCCGCGCAACCCGGTCTACGTCTGGCTCATCGTCGGGGTCGCGGCGATCTCGTGTGTGGGAATGCTGCTGTTCGGAGATCCGCTGTGGATAGCGCTTGCTATCGCACCGATTGTCGCGGTCCTCACGGCGTTCACGATCACCGCGGCGTCAGGACTCGCGTGGGCCTGCCTCGCTTTGGGCCGACACACGGTGATCTATATGACCGCCGACGCTGCGCTGAGCTTGTCGACCGGCATCGACCGTCGGGGGCAACCTCGCTGGCAGGTTTTCGAGCACCTTGCCCGCGATCGGGGCGGCTACGGGCGTGCACTGCGAGACCAGATCGCGCCCGGCATCTGTGCGGCGGCCGACCACGCCGGCGTCCCGATCATGGCGACGGCGGTCGATCGGCGCGTCCTCGGGATCTACCTCAACACCCTCGCCGCGTTCGAAGTTGAGCGGTGGAAGGGCCGCAGGGTCATCCGCTGGCCGCGACAGGCTGCGGACGTGAGCCAGGCGCCTACCGGGAACCTGTCGGCCTCCTAGGCGCTGTTTAGCGCGGCGCCGCTCTGCGGTGTCGTCGCGATGCGAGCTCCGTCGAGCAGCGCCGGGGTCGGGGAGGGGGCGGGGCCCCTTGCCGCGGCGGCGGAGCCGTCGCGCAGCCACGGACACCAGGACGGCCCGATGCGACACCTACGGGCCGGAATGGGACACGAACCGGGGCCGGGTGGGCGTGGGGGCCGCTGGCTGCGACCCCCACGCCGGTTCACCTACTCGGCGGTCGTGGCCTCGCCGTCCTCCGGCTCTGCGTCGGGCTGGATGCCTGCGGCGATCTTCTCGACCGGGCTGAGTGGGTAGCCCCACGCGGCCAACTGGTTGAGGTAGCCGCGGGAGTCGGCGTCCGGGGTGCGCCACCACTCACGGTTCGCCGTGTTCTCGAACCCGGCGAACACCACCGCGAGGGACATGTGCAGCCCCTTCGCGGGGTGCTGCTCGACCCACTGGGAGAGCGTGTCGCCGTCCCACCCGCTCGACTCGATGCCGAGCAGACTGCGGGCGCTCACCATGCCGGAGGCGTACCGGGTGTTGGCGTGGCGCGTGAGCGCGATCGCCAGGAACCGGGCGGCGTCCTTCGGCGCGTTCTTGCGCTGCAGGAGCGTCGCAACGAACTCGCGGCGCACGTCGTCGGCGGCGTCCCACGCCTTGTTGTTGGCGACCAGGAGCCGACGTGCGGCCTTCCGTTCCTCCGCCTCGGCTTCGGCGTCCGCGTCGGACTTCGGCTCGGCCGGGGTCGACGCCGGGACGCCGACGCCGATGCGCCCGACGCGGAGCGTGTGGACGTTCGGCGTCGCGCACACGGGAACGGCGACGACCTCGCCGTACTGTCGCACCTCGTACGCCGCGCCGGGGCACTCGGCGTGCTCGTCCTCGGTGATCGGGGTTCGGTCGTCGTAGGCGATCACGTCGTCACCGGCGTTGGTGAACCGGGACAGCGGTGCGTAGTCGTCGTCATCGGTCACAACCCGCTTGCCCGCTGCGGTCAGTTCCGCGGTGAGCGCGTCCACCGCGGCGGCACGCTCCCGGTCACGGCGGAGGCGCGCAGCGACGTGGGCCAGTTCGTCGTCGTCGTAGCCCTCCGCAATCCACTCCGTCAGTTCGGTGACTGCTTCGTCGTCGCCGTCGAACTCGGCCAGCAGCAGCGCCTGGGTGAACGTCGCCTGCCCGGACGCCACGGCCGTGGCTGCCGCGTCCGACTTCGCGACGGTCAGGGTCTGCTTCACGGCGTCACGCTTCGTGCCTGTCTCGCGGGCGATCGCGGTGACCGACAGGCCCTCGATTTCCAACTGGCGGTACGCCGCCAGGCGGTCGCCGTCCGACAGGGCGGTGCGGCGCTCGTTGGCGACCAACTGCTCCGCGATCCGCTTGGCGGTGCTGTCGTCACGGGCCGTGACGAACACCGGGACGGCCACAGCAGCCTCGCGGGCGGCGAGGACGCGCATCTGCCCGTCGCGGACCAACACAGCCCCGTCAGCGTTCCGGTAGCCGATGGTCGGCAGGAGCACCCCGTGACGCTTCACGGAGGCTAGGAACGCCGGGTCGAGGTCGGCCGCGGTGCGGACGTTGTTCTCGATCACCACGTCCGCCGCGGGGACGTGCACCAGGTCGACGCCGCTCGCGTCGGGCTGGGGCTGGTCGGTCAGGTGGGTGACGGTGATGTGTTCTGCAATGCTCATGGTCTTGATACGCTTTCCGGTAGTGACCGGGTGCGGGTCCTGGCAATTAGTGGTTGTCGGGAACTCCGCACCCGGTCTTTTTCTATGGGTGGGACTGCTGGGTGTTACTGCTGGCGGAACACTGCGGACAGTGCTTCCGCCCGGGTGAGCGCCGTTCGTGCATGTTGGAAGGCGCGCATGACGGCCGTGTACTGATCCGGCGACAGCGACCGGGTGTCCCCGGCTTCGTCGTAGGTCAGGAACAGGACCGTCCCGTACAGCGGCGACGCCGCCCGGGAACGCCCGAGGTCAACCGCTGCGACGGTGGCGAGGTCGTTGCGCTCCCCCGCGTACATGCCCTCGTCATCGATCCACGCGTCGATCCGGCCGTCGAGGCGGACCACGTCCACCAGGCGGCACCCGATCTGCTCCCGCGTGCCCTGCAGGGTCGACTCACGTGCGTTCACGACGACGCCTTCAACCGCACCATCTGCGGTCGCTCGAATACCCATCAACTTCATTTCCTCTTCCTCTCCCTTTCGTTGTTTGCCCGGGAAGGCACGTAGTGCCGATAGGACGAGGAGCCGGGGTGCAAGCCCAAAGCGGCGACGCTCCGAGAAGTTTCGATCGGCGCCGTCCATTGACGGAGGAGATGAGCCCGACGGTGCCGGTCGAAAGTTCTCGCGTGCGGCGGTGGCGACGGCTTGCGGCCCGGAACCTCGTCCGTACAATCGCCGAAGGCTTCCCGGGCAAACAACGAACCCGTCAGGGTTCGACAAGCACTGGCCGGCTTGCCGGCTCCCCTCAGACAAGATCAGCCCGCCGAAGGCGGCCCGCTCAGACCAGAACAGGCCGCCGCCGGCGGTCCGCTTGGATCCCGCGTGCTTGAGGAGCTCGCCGGCGCGCAGAGACCAGCGAACGTGAAGCGGCCCCGGCCTGTTGGGGGGAACAGACCGGGGCCGGCTGCAGCTCGAGCGAATTGGGGGGCTGCTCGAGCCGCGACGCCCGAAGCCACTGGGGGGAATGGTCCGGACGCAGACCATCACGGTACGCATGACCCCCGACGTCGGCAACCGGGGCCGGCTATGACGTCGCTGAGAACTCCACACGGTGCTTCACGGCGGCCCGCCACACCCACGCCGCAGTCGCGGCCTGCCCACTCCCCCACTCGACCAGGACCGCGTCACCGGTCGCGGCGATCGCCTTCGCTTCCACGCGGCGATCGACACCACGGTAGGTGCGGATCCACGCGTGTACGGGCGCGGGCGGCACGACGTCGCCCACCGGGCCACCGCGGGCGTCTGCGGGCAGCGACACGGCTTCCTCGGGCACCCAGCGGCCACGCCGGCGCTGACCCATCAGCGGCGGCCCTGCGGCTTCAGAGCACGCTTCTTGATCCGCTCGAGGGGCAACCACACGTGGTGCACGAAGCCCATATGCACGAGCTGCACGTAGACGGCGTCGCCGTCCGCCTGCTCAACGAACCCGGGGCACGTCTGCAGGCCCGACCGGGTGAACTCGACCCGCACCCACACCGCCGGGTAGCCCGACACCCTGTCAGGCGCCGGCGGGGCGTCGATGCCGAGCGGCTGGTCCTCGGGCGGATCGGGGTGGATGGGCGGCGCCCACCGGTGTTCGGGCATGCCACCGATGATGACCGCGGCCGCCGACGCCGCAGGTGTCGGAGCGCGCTGCGAGGATGGATCCATGACCACCGTCCGCGGCACGATCCGCTCCACGAACACCATCACCGCCGACGGCCACGCAGACGATCAGAGCACCGCCCTGGCCGCCTACCTGCAGTCGATCCCCGAAGGGTGGATCAGCCTCGGCATCACCGTCGACGCCTGACGCCGACGGTCACTGCCGGCGCCGCTCGTCTTGCACCAGTCCGATCAGCGCGAGGGTGCGCTGCAGCTCAGCCTCGGACTCCCAGAAGCCGGCCACAGAACGGTCGAGGAGGTTCAACTGCTTGATCGCACGCCGGCGTGCAGCCGCGAGTTCGTCGACGGTGAGCCACTGCAACGCCTCGAACTCGTCTGTCACATCGCGGAGCGTACCCGTGCCTCAACTGCCATCTTCACTGACCAGCCACCTCGAACAACCGCGCCGACGTGGCACGCCTGACCATGACTGTTCCGATGGCCTGCGCAGCGAAGCGAAGACAGGGCGCCGCGCGTAGCGCGTATCCGTGTGCCCTCTGCCGGTGCCCCGAACTACGGTGGCCGCATGGAGACCGACTACGCAGCACCCCGCGACGGACTGCGGATCCTCGTCGAGACGGCCAGCGAATACGAAGGCATCCGGGCGGCACGACTCTTTGACCCAGCCGTCGGCGAGCCGTTCGACCCCGGTCATCGATGGGGGCGAATCCTCGCCTACGCGTGGCCCATTGACCCTGACCTCGTCCTGTTCTCCGGAGTGTCCTACATAGCTGGTGTGCGCGCGGAGTGTGACCGTTTGCAGCGGCGCCCGCCTGCTTGGGATGAAGTTGTCGACCATCTGGCGATTGCAATCGATCCCGGGCGTTACCCGGAGATCGTCGTCGACGACCTTGGCCGGTTCATCCGAGGACAGGTACCGCACCTCTACGGCGCCCGGATCTGACGGCTCACCGCTCGCACACAGCGTCTCGATAGCCGATCGTCTACCGGTCGCTGGAACGACGCTCGGCTCGAGCTCGACGTCGCTCGTCACGCCTCGCCCGCCACTCGGCGTCCTGCTGATCCTGCAGCGGGCTTCGACTCATGCTCCCGCGGGCCGCGAGGAAGATGAGCACGGCGACGACAACCAGGACTACCGGCACGAGCAACTGCAGAATCAACATTGCTACCCCTATCGATCGGTCGTGCCACTCCAGATGTGGGTGGAGCTTAGCGAGCCGTTGGCGACAGAGGTGCCGTCCGGTTGCCGATCGCTCGCCGGACGGTCTGCAGGGGCCCGCTGGGCTGTGTGGACGGGCCGGAGGAGCTTCGTCTCAACTCCGGCCCGCGCAGGAGCTGGTGAGACCCCTGCGCGTGACCGTAACCCGGGGGACGCGACAGCATCAGCGAGAGTCCGCGATGCGTCGCGCCCGATGCCGAGCGCCGGCGGTCAGATCTTCGCGAGGGCGCCAGCCGTTGCAGCTGCCGCTTCCCAGTCGATGTTCGCGTCAGCAGCAGGGGCGTGGAACTTGACCCGTCCACGCACGGCGGCCTCGGTCGCCGTGTAGAGCGGGTTGTCGAACCCAGCGATGAGCGCCGCGACAGCGTCCTGCAGCCCTCGGTACGCGTCGACGTCGTGCGCGTCGACGCCAGCAGTTACCTTGCTCGCAGCAGCAGCCGCGGTCTTCCTCGCATCAGCGATGGCTTCGCCAGCGTGATCGATCGCCCACGCGTGCAGCGCAGCCAGGAGCATGGCCGCCTGATCGTGCGCAGGACCCGAAAGGCTAGCGACCCGGGTGTACCGGTTCGCGGCCATCTCCACGAGACCTTCGGACTCAAGCCGGGCGATCGCTTCCCGCACCGGAGTACGAGAGACACCGAGCCAGCTCGTGAGCTCCTCATCGTTCAGACGCTCCCCCGCCTCGAGGGTGCCGTTCTCGATCGCCTCGAGCATCTGCTCGTAGACGACGTCACGGAGAAGACGGCGGGGACCCTGGCTGGTCGGAGACTTCGGAACAGGCATGCCGGGACCATATCCCGGATATCAGTGCATGGTCCGCTCGCCACTCCGGTCGATGGAAGCCGTGGGCCGGTAGCGACGCGGGCAATCGCGCCCCGGCCCGAGCGCTAGGGCAACGCTCCAGGACCGGAGCGTCGATGCTCACCAGCGAGCCCTAGTCAGAGACCAATCGGGTGTGGCTCGCACAAGGAACCTACGCGTCCCCCCTTTGGAGGACAAGGGGTTGGGCAGCTCACGCAGCACAAGAGCACTTCGGCTCGGTGTGCGCACACATGTTGCGCGAGGACTGTGACGGGTAGGTGCCGGACCGATCGGGTCGGAATGGCACCTGGATGGGGACAGCGTTCTTCTGGCCCCGGCGGGTCGAGCCGGGGTTAGGGAGAACGGCACCCCGCTCGACCCGTACCTACGCGCCGACGGGGTGAGCTGGAAATCAATGAGCCGGTGGCCGAAGCCCGGTAAGCACCAGGGTGAGAACCCGGTGCCATGCGTCTGCAGGTGCGGGCGGATTCATGACGGATACGACTGCGGCACAGACCGCTCGAAAGTCAGCGAACGAGAAGTCGTCACGGACGAGCCCTTGGGTATGGTCGGCGGCGATGAGGGCACCTATGGGCCCCTCCGACTCCTCGATCGCGAGGCGGACCTCGTTGCCGAGTCCCGTTGCGTGGCCAAGCAGCGCAGCACGCAACGCTCCGTCCTCTGCGGCGCTGGCCATGTACGCCTCAAGCAGCGTTCGCACGCGAGAGCGCCCGTCGGCCTGCTCGCCGGCGAACCGAACAGCATCGTCCGCGAGTCGACGAATGCGGAGCGCGGCGATCGCGTCGACGAGGGCCGCCTTGTCAGGAAAGTGCCGGTAGAGCGTCCCCACACCAACGCCAGCATCCGACGCGATCTGCTCCATGGACACTCCAGTGCCCGAAGCGCGAAGAAGCACCGCGGCATGCTCCGTGATCCGCTGGCGATTGCGCTCCGCATCCGCTCGCATCGTGCCCCTTCCTTCTGCAACGTCTGAGGCGTACCGTATCAAACGGAAGCATGCTTCCGTTTACGAATTGGAGACCCTATGAACGCCCCAGCCGAACTCATCGTCGAAGCTCGCACCGACACCACCCGGGCGGCAGTCGCCGTGCGCGGCGGCAGGATCGTGGCGGTCGCCGCGGATGCCGCCGGCGTCGATGCACTGCACGGCACCTGGCGCGGCGACTCCACCTCCGTCCTCCCACAACACGGGGTCCTTGCTCCGCTCTTCATCGACACGCACAACCACCTCGCGTTGGCATCTCGGAACGTGCTCGGAGTGCCCATGCACGACGTGCGAACGATCGACGAGATCCTCGATCGCATCCGGGAACGCGCCGCGCAGACTCCGGCAGGATCCTGGGTCATCACCGCGGCGGACTGGCACGAGATGCAGCTACAGGAACGCCGCTTCCCCACCGCAGTCGAGCTCGACGACGCAGCACCGGACCACCTCGTCCTGGTGCAGCGTGGCGGCCACAACGCCGTCCTGAACAATGCAGCGCTTGCTGCTGCCGGCGTCACCGCAACCTCCGGCGACGTCGCTGACGGGTATGTCGCTCGGGCCGACGACGGGACCCCCACCGGGCTGCTCCAGGACGGTGCGCTCACCGCGATGCAGTCAATGCTCCCCGGGGTATCCCAGGAGGACCTCATCAAGGGGATCGAAGCGACGAGTCGCACCTACCGGGCAGCCGGCGTCGGCGTCGTCCGGGACCCAGCCGTGTCCGTGGAGGAGTGGGGTGCGTTGCAGCGGGCCCGATCAGAGAACCGGTTGCACGTTCGAGCGTTCTCGATGATCTTCTCCCCCTCTCCGCTCATCGCTGCGGCTGGCTCCATGGATGCATACCTCGACGGACTTGAGGCAAAGGGAATCCACCCGGACGACGGCGACGACCTCCTCCGACTCTGGGGCATCAAACTCGTCGTCGACGGCGGGGTGGAAGCCGCCGCGCTCCGCGAGCCCTACGCCGACCGGCCGGACTTCACCGGCACCCTGCTGATGACGCCCGACGCGCTGACGGATGCACTGCGCGCCTGCGTCACCCGCGGATGGCCCGTCGGCACCCACGCCTGCGGAGACGCCGGAATCGACGCGTTCCTCGACGCCGTCCAGCGGAACGTGGACCGCGGCATCCAGCACGAACACGGTCACGTCGTCATGGAGCACGGCGCCCTCATGGACGCCGACCAGATCGCGCGAGCAATCGCACTCGACGTGCACATCACCGCCCAGGAAGCGCTCCGAGATGGGCTCATCGCACCGTTCGTCGAAGCATGGGGACAGCAGCGGGCCTCCGCGATGTTCCCCTGGCGGGAACTGCTCGACGCTGGCGCATCCGTCAGCGCCGGCACCGACCACCCCATCAGCCCCCTCGACCCGATCGCCGGCATCCTCGGAATGACGACCCGACGCACGACGCTTGGGATCCTCGGCGCAGAGCACGCGTGCACCAGAGACGAGGCGCTCGAGCTCTACACACGTGCAGGCGCGGCGCTCCTTGGGCACGACCTCACGGGAACGATCACGGTCGGAGCGCCGGCCGACTTCGCCGTGTACCCGGTCGATTTGCACCGAGCCTCAGACGAGTCGCTTGCCGGCGCCCGTCCAGCCCTGAGCATCCTCGCCGGCGAGGTGTTGCACCACCAGGAGGAGTCTCGATAGCCGATCGTTCACCGCACGGTCGGCACGAGCCCACTGGGCCGTTTGGACGGACCGGAGGAGCTTCGTCTCAACTCCGGCCCGCCCAGGAGCTGGTGAGACCCCTGCGCGTGACCGTAGCCGTGCGGACACGACAGCAGTGGCAACAGTCCGCGATACGTCGCGCCCGGCCTCGGCACCGGCGGTCAGTTATTCGCGAGGGCGCCAGCCGTCGCGGCCGCCGCGTCCCAGGCGATGTTCGCGTCCGGGGCAGGGGCGTGGAACTTCACCCGGCCACGCACCGCGGCCTCGGTCGCCGTGTAGAGCGCGTTGTCGAATCCGGCGATGAGCGCCGCGACAGCGTCCTGCAGCCCCCGATACGCGTCGACGCCGTGCGCGTCGACGCCGGCAGTGAGCTTGCCTGCAGCAGCAGCCGCAGTCTTCCGGGCATCAGCCGTCGCATCGCCAGCGTGCTCGATCGCCCACGCGTGCAGCGCAGCCAGGAGCATGGCTGCCTGGTCATGCGCCGGGCCGGAAAGACTGGCGACCCGGGTGTACCGGTTCGCGGCCATCTCCACGAGACCTTCCGACTCGAGCCGGGCGATCGCTTCCCGCACCGGAGTACGAGAGACACCGAGCCAGCTCGTGAGCTCCTCATCGTTCAGACGCTCCCCCGCCTCGAGGGTGCCGTTCTCGATCGCCTCGAGCATCTGCTCATAGACGACATCACGGAGAAGACGGCGGGGACCCTGGCTGGTCGGAGACTTCGGAACAGGCATACCGGGACCATATCCCGGATATCAGTCGCGCGTGGGGCGCCGCACTGACCCGTCGCCAGCTGACGCGTGGGTCAGCAGTGCGCGTGTGATCGATTTCGGAAGTAGCCGCCGGTGTAGACAGCAAGGATCCCGACCCCGGCGACTTGCTATCGGCCGATAGCTCCTGGTTCATGTTCATGCTCAAACAGGTCGTTACGGCGCCGTCGGAGAACACTGGGCGCCGTCAGGAGGGCAGCGCCGAGGACGATGAGGCCGGCACTCAGTGGCAGCAGCCACGCCTCGTTGAACCCAGTGAATGCCAGGCCCGGCGGAGCGGGAGAGGCAGCCGGAGGTGCGGACGGGACAGGAGTGGCCGCCGGATGGGTGGGAGACGTCGGTGTGACCGTCCGCACGTCGGCCGTGGACGGGTTGGAGCCCACCGGGTCACCGTTCGGGGTGGTGCCGACCGCGGTCGCGGTGTTCGACAGCGTCCTGTCTGTCAGGTCAGCGTGGGTGGTGGAGTACACGGCGGTGCAGGTCACCGATTGGCCGGGCGCGAGTGACTGCGCGGCGGCTGGACAGGTCGGTGCCGGAAGGGTGCCGGAGCCGGTGAAGGTTCCCTCGGCGGGACGCACGTCCCGCTGGGTCACTTCGCCGGTGTTGGTGATGGTGAACGAGTACGTCACCTTCTGGCCGACGGTGTGCACCTTCGTCAGGTCGGCTGTCTTCAGCAGCGCGAGCGCCGGGTGGGTGGTGCCGGGCACGGTCGCCGTCGATGCGTTCGAGGTCACCGGAGTCCCACCGGGCGGGGTGCCGGCAGCGGTTGCGGTGTTCGTGATCTTCCCCGCGTCGACGTCGGACTGGGTCACCGTGTACGTGGCGGTGCAGGTCGCCGCAGCGCCGACGGGGAGACTATCGACTGGGCAGGTGATTGCAGACAGTTCGCCGGTGCCGGTGAAGTCACCGTCGTCGATCGCGACATCCTCGAGCGGCACGTTGCCGGTGTTGGTGACCGCGAACGAGTACGTGATCGTCGTGCCGACCTGGATACCTCCGCGACCGGTCAGCGTGGCGGTCTTCACGAGCGACAGGCCGGGTGCCGGCGTGGTGGTCGGTGTGTGGGTTGTGGAGGGCTCGGACGAGGTTGCCGTGTCGGCGTGTGGCGGGGTTCCGTGGGAGGTGGCGGTGTTCTCGACCGTCCCTGCGCGGACATCGGCGGCGGTGACCGCGTACGGAGCGTCAGCGGTGCAGGTCTGCTCTGCGCCGACATCGAGCATCCGTGTGGGGCATGTCACTGGTCCGGCTTTTGTGTCGGTGACGCCGACGTCGGTCATCGTCGTGTTGCCGGTGTTGGTGACGGTGAACGTGTAGGCGATGGTGTCGCCGGTGTCGGTAATGCCGTTGCCGTTGCCGTCGACCGGGGTTCCGGCGTGCTTGACGATCCCCATCGAGGGGTGCTGGTGTACGGGGATCCGCACGGTGGAGGGCTCAGACGTGATCGGGGTGTCCGAACCGGGTGGGGTGCCCTGCGCCGTTGCCGTGTTGGTGAGGTTCCCGCCGGCGTCGATGTCGGCCTGGGCGGTCGTGTACGTCGCAGTGCAGGTCGCATCCTGTCCAGATGCGAGTGCGGTCTCGGGGCAGTCGATCGCGGAGAGGTCGCCCGTTCCGGAGAACGTCCTGTCGGTGATGGTCGGTTTCGACAGCGTCACGTTGCCGGTGTTGGTGATGGTGAACGAGTAGGAGATCTTCTCCCCCGCGGCAGTGATCTCCGTGGCGTCTGCGGTCTTCTGCACGCTGATCGCGGGAGTCTGATCGACGGTCACCGTCGCGGTCGACGGGGTGGACGTGATCGGCTTGTCGGTGCCGGGCGGGGTGCCGGTCGCGGTCGCCGTGTTCGTGATTGTGCCGGCGTCGATGTCGGCTTGGGTGGTCGTGTAGGTCGCAGTGCAGGTCACGGCCGTTGCGGGGGCGAGGGAGCCGTCGGGGCAGGTGATGGTGGAGAGCTCGTCGGTGCCGGAGAAGTCCTGATCGGTGACGCCCACGTCGTGGAGGGTGACGTTGCCGGTGTTCGTGACGACGAACGAGTACGTCACCGTCTGGCCCGCTTTCGACACCGTTCCCGGGTCCGCGGTCTTCGTCACCGTGAGGGCGGGCGTCTGGTCGGCGGGCACCGTGACGGTGGAGGGGTCAGCGGGGACCGGGTCGCCGTCGGGCGTGGTGCCGGTGGCGGTCGCGGTGTTGGTGAGCGTCCCGGCGTCGACATCTGCCTGGGTCACGACGTACGTCGCCGTGCAGGTCACGCTGGCGCCGGGTTCGATCGACGCTGCTGCGGCTGGGCAGGCGGGGTCGGTCAGGGTGCCGCTGCCGGAGAAGTCCCGCTCGGTGGGGTGGACGTCGGTGAGGGTGGTGTTGCCGGTGTTGGTCATCGCGAATGAGTACGTGACGGTTGCGCCGACGGTGTAGGACGCTTGGTCGGCTGGTGCAGCAGTCTTCTGCAGCGACAGCCCCGGTCGCTGGTCGATCGGGATGGCAACGGTCGACGGGTCAGACCGTGTCGAGCTGCTGGCGGCTGAGCCGGTGCCGGCCGCCGTTGCCGCGTTGGTGAGGTCCCCGCCGGCGTCGATGTCAGCCTGGGTCGTCGTGTACGTCGCGGTGCAGGTCTGGTCGTCACCGACCGGCAGGCTGGTGCTCGGGCAGACGATGGTGGAGAGCTCGCCGGTGCCGGAGAAGTTGCGGTCGGTGACGGCGACATCGTGGAGGGTGACGTTGCCGGTGTTCGTGACGACGAACGAGTACGTCACCGTCTGGTTGGCGGCAGTGAGCCGCTGCCGATCCGCGGTTTTCACGACGGTGATCGCCGGGCGTTGGTTCACAGCGACCGTTGCTGTTGACGGGTCGGAGATGGTGGGTGCATCCGCTCGGGGTGGGGTGCCGTTCGCGGTTGCCGTGTTCGTCAGCGTGCCGGCGTCGATGTCGGCCTGGGTGACGGTGTACGTCGCCGAGCAGGTTTCCTGTCGGCCTGTGGCGAGGGACGCTTCGGGGCAGGTGATGGTGGAGAGCTCCCCGGTGCCGGAGAAGTCCTGATCGGTGACGCCCACGTCGTGGAGGGTGACGTTGCCGGTGTTCGTGACGACGAAGGAGTACGTCACCGTCTGGCCCGCTTTCGACACCGTTCCCGGGTCCGCGGTCTTCGTCACCGTGAGGGCGGGGGCGGCCGTGTTCGGGATCGTCGCGGTGGACGAGTCCGACTGGGTCGGGGTGTCGGATCCGGTCGGTGTTCCCTGAGCGGTGGCGTTGTTGGTGAGGGTTCCGGCGTCGACGTCCGCTTGGGTGAGCTCGTACGTCGCGGTGCAGGTCACGGCGCCGCCGACGGCGATGGAGGTGGTCGGGCAGGTGGGGTCGGAGAGTGTTCCGGTGCCGGTGAAGTCGCCTTCGGTGATGCTGACGGTGTGCATCGGCACGTTGCCGGTGTTGGTGACGGCGAATGAGTACGTGATCCGCTGCCCGGGCTCGTAGGATCCGGGTCCGGCGGGGTCCGCCGTCTTCACCAGCGACAGTGCCGGCGCGGGTGCGGTCACCGGTGTCGATGTCGTCGACGGTGCAGAGGTCACCGCGGTGCCGGTCGGCGGGGTCCCTGATGCGGTCGCGGTGTTCTCCACCGACCCTGCTCGCTCGTCGGCAGCGGCGATCGTGTAGCTGGAGGCTGCGGTGCAGGTTTCGTTCGCGCCGACGGCGAGGGCGGTGCTCGGGCAGGTGACTGCGCCGAGCTTGACGTCGGTCACACCGACTCCGGTGAGGGCGACGTCGCCGGTGTTGGTGACGGTGAACGTGTAGGGGATGGTGTCCCCGCTGTCGGTGATGCCGTTGCCGTTGGCGTCGACCGGGGTGCCGGCGTGCTTGACGAGGCCGATGCTGGGTGCGCTGAACTCGACGGTGGCAGTGCCGGGTGCGTTCAGGCCGGACGTTGTCACGTTGCTGGGCCCGTTGCTGTAGGTGCCGGCAGCCGCTGCGGTGACCTGCAGGCTGACCGTGCAGGCGGTTTGGCCCTGGTTCAGGTTCCCTCTCACCCCGACTGACCCGCCGCCGGCCGGCGCGGTCACAGTCCCCGCAGCGCATGTCGTGGTGGCAGCGTTCGGGTTCGCGACGGTGAGTCCGGCCGGAAGGGTGTCGGTGAAGGACCAGCCGTTCTTCGCACCGAGCTCGCTGGTGTTGGTGATCGTGAACGTGAGCGTCGACGTTCCGCCGGTTTTCACCGATTGCGGGGAGAAGGACTTGTCCAGCTGCGGGGTGACGTCGAGGATCCTGACGTTGTCGATCGTGTGGTCGTTGCCGACGCCGGAGCCGTTGTTGTTGAGCATCCGGATGCCGATGGATGCGCCGGAGAACAGCACAGCGCCGTTGGAGGTCGCGGTCGCCACGTTGACGTTTCTCGCCGCGGCGGTTCCGAGCGCGGGCACCGCGACCGTCTTGCCGGACGTGCACGCGTTCACCTGCGAGCCGGCGTTGGTGGGTGTGCCAGCGTCGTTGAGAAGTTGGAACTGCAGCAGCGGCGCGGACACGTTGCAGTTCGCGGCCGCGACGTCAGCGCTGAAGGAGATGAACCGGTTCGATGCGGTGAAGGGGATGTTGCTGGTGGTCTGGAACTCCACCAGGCCGGCGCCGGGGTTGCCCGCGGTGAATGCTGTGTCGGCGTAGTTCCCGCGCGCCGCCGCCGCGGTCTGCCCGCTGTAGATGCCCAACGCCTGCGCGAGCTGCTGGGACTGGTTCCAGGTGCTCTGCCCTGCCGCGCTCGTGCCGCCGGCGCTCGTGCAGTCGGAGACTTGCGCTGCCGCCGTAGTCGACTGGTTCGCTGACGCGATCCACCCGTTGCACAACGTCAGCCATGCGGGGTTCGCGGTGTACTTCTGACCAGACGTACCCGTATAAGACGTCAGCCGCTGGATCGGCGTGGTCCCCGGAACGTTCTGGAAGCCCTCAGTGAACACGGTCGTTGGCGCCGAGGGCGTTCCAGGGTTCCCGGGCGCCGCTGTTGCTGATCCCGCGAGCGACACCGATCCGGCGGTGAGCACGGCCCCGACAAGCACGATGACGAGTAGCGACGTCACCCGTCGAGTTCCGGCCGAGGTCAGGCGCGGCAGGTGGGCTCGCGAACGGCGGTGCCGTCGGTGCAGAGCAGGGAGGCGTGGCGCCATCAGGGTGTGTCCCGTTCGGATTCGGGTGAGCGACGCGGCAATCCATCGAACTGCTCACGAAGCTCGGGAGGCGGGAACGCACTCCAGGTGGTGAGATACCAGGTGATGAGCTCGCGGGGATCGACGGGTGTCTCCTCGAGTGGCTCGGGGTCCCACACCCCCGCCGCTGCGGCAACCGGCTTCAGGTGCGGCACGAGGGCGAGAAACGCGCTTGGGAGCACCGGGGTGATGACGCTGCTGCGGTTTCGCACGGATCCTGGCGAGACGCCGAGCATCGCTGACAGGTCCGAGAGTGTGAACCCGAGGGCCCGGGATGCAGCGATCAGGGACCGTGTTGCCCGGTACGCGTCTCGGCGCCGTGGTCCGCGTGCGGACTGTTCGACAGCGGTCGATCGCAACAGCAGCATCTGCAGGGCTGCGCGTTCGCGTGCGCTTCGGATCACGGGCACCGTGTGCGCTTCCGTGCGGAACACCGAGCTGTACTCGTCTGGTGCGGTTGGGGCAGTCATCGCAGTGTCCGGGTCACGGCTGGTTCTGCCGGTCGGGTTCAGCGTTGGTGTAGGAGTCGGTTCGGAGGTCCTGCAGATGCTGGAGCGCTGCGTTCAGGATCCGTTCGGTGCCGCGGACCTCGGCAATCCCAGCGGCGCCATGGATGGTGCGCTTCGGCCCGACAGCAGCCTTGGTCGCTGCGTAGTCGGCGACGGTACGGGCGATGACGACGAGCGCGAGGGCGCGTTCGACGGGGTTGTCAGTGTGTTTGAGCATGCGGCGGGTGCGTGCCGCGAGGGCTGCGAGCCGGAGTTTGTGCGTGCCCATGGTTCCGTCGTTTCGCGTGCGGGGGTGTGGTGAGAAAAAGAGGAAGCGTGGGACTGCCGCTAGGGGACGGCAGCCCCACGCTCTCGTTGTGCGGCCGGGAGGTGTCGTCCCGGCCCCTCCATGCCGCAAACCCGAGCGGCAGGGCAGGTTTTGGTGGTCGTTCAGGCTCTGACGGCTTGGATGACCAGGTTGTCGATCGACGGGCCGCCCTCTCGCCGTTGCAGGCAGGTGATCACGACGAGCCGGTTCGGCGTGTCGGCCCAGATCGTTTTGGACTGGGACAGGGCGGTCTTCTGCACCTTCTGCGACCCGGTCACCTTGTAGGTGATCCCGTCGACCTGGATCTTCGTGCCGAGGCCGACTTTCGCTTTCTGGTCCTTGACGTCGATGAGGTAGTTCCCGGGGCCGACACCGCCGTTTCGGAGCGAATGCATGACCACGAACACGGTGCCCTTCGACGACCTCGAGGTGGAGACGCCCTCGTTGCGGATCCGGTAGGCGGAGGTGAACCCGGGCGGTTCGACGGTCCCTCCGACGACGTTCAACGCGCCCAGCGGCACGTCGAGCCCGACGGACTTCACCACGAACTGGCCACCGGTGTCCGGGTCCGCTGACGCCGAGGCAGCAGCGGTGGGGACGTCTTCCGCTTGCACCCGGTTGCCGTTCAGATCAACGGGGCCGGAGTGGGTGGTGACGTAGCCGAGGATGCTGCCGGTGAGGGCGAGGGCGGTGGCGACGCCGACGATGAGGAACACCCACCGTCGACGCCGCCCACCCGCATGCGTGGTGTCAGTCACCGAGGTTCAGGCCCCGACGACGACGCAGGCCCATCAGTGCCAGCGTGACCATGCCGGCCAGCGCCGCAGCACCGGAACCGATCCACGGCCACACCGGAGCCGGGGAGAGCACCGTGCCACCGGTCGCAACCGACGGACCAGCCGGCGGGGTGACCGTGGTGTTCGTGGTGCAACCACCGTCAGTGGCGCAGGCGCCGTTGGGGTCGGTCGGAACGACGACGTTGGTCAGCTTCAGATCCCCGGTGTCGGGGCTGTTGACCGTGACCGAGTACGTCACCTTCGTCGTCGCGCCAGCCTTGAGCGGACCGGCCCAGGTGAGCGTGTTCCCCTTCACCGTCGCACCGTTGGAGGCGTCACCGTTGTAGGTGGCGTCATCGAGGACCTTGGACATGTCGTCCTTGAACGATGCCGGCACGTCGGTGGTGTAGTCCACCGTGCCGGTGTTCTTCACCGTGACTGTGTACGTCACGCTCTGCCCGGGCTTCGCCGAAGTCGCAGAGGCGGCCTTCGCGACCGTGTACGACGGCTTGGCGACGTCGGTGTTCGTCGTGCAACCACCGTCGGTCGTGCAGCCACCAGTAGGGTCGGTCGGAACGACGACGTTGGTCAGTTTCCGGTCACCCTTGTCGGGGTTGTCGACCGTCACCGAGTACGTCACCTTTACCGTTGCACCAGCCTTCAGCGCACCGGACCAGGAGAGCGTACTGCCCTTCACCGTCGCGCCATCGGAGGCGTCGCCGTTGTACTTGGCATCATCGAGGACCTTCGAGAGGTCGTCCTTGAACGACGCCGGACGATCCGTGGTGTAGTCCTCACTGCCGGTGTTCTTCACCGTGACCGTGTAGGTGACCTTCTCACCGGGCTTCGTCGACGCCGTCGATGCAGCCTTCTCGACGGTGTACGACGGGTCACCGACGAGGGTGTTGGTCGTGCAGCCCGCAGTCGTGGTGCAGTCGCCGCCCGGCGTGGTTGGAACAACCACATTGGTCAGCTTCCGGTCACCAGTGTCGGGGTTGTTGACCGTCACCGAGTACGTGACCTTCGTCGACCCGCCGACGGGGACTGCGCCCTTCCACGAAAGGGTATTGCCGGTGACAGAACCGCCAGAGCTGACGTCGTCGTTGTAGGTGGCGTCGTCGAGGACCTTCGAGAGGTCGTCGTCGAACGTCGCCGGAGCGTCGTCGGTGTAAGCCACCTGGCCAGTGTTGGTGACCGTCACCGTGTACGTCACCGTGTCACCCGCATCTGCGGTCGCGGCTGACGCGGTCTTCTCCACCGTGTAGGAGGCCACCGGCGTGTCCGTGGCACAGCCACCATCCGTGGCGCACTCACCATTTTCACCAGGTGTGACCGAGTTGCTGAGGTGCTTATCCCCGGTGTCGGGATCGTTGACGGTGAACGAGTACGTGATCGTCGCCACTTCACCAGCAGCAAGTGGACCCGACCAGGTCAGCGAGTTTCCGTCAACCGCGGGTGCGTTGCCGGTGGAAGTGCCCGAGTAGGACACAGCCGCGTCGCCGTTGTAGGTGGCGTCGTCCGTGACCTTGGAGAGGTCGTCGGAGAACGAGGCAGGGTTGTCGGCCGTGAAGTTGCCGGTGCCGGTGCTGGTGACCTTCACCGTGTACGTGACGGTGTCGCCAGCGACGGCGCTGGTCGCGCTCGAGGTCTTCGCGACGGTGTAGCAGAGCCCACCGATCGAGATGTCACCTGTGCCGAGGTTGATCGGGTTGTACGTCCAGTCGTCGATGGTGCGGTTGTTGCCCCAGGGGTTCCCCCCACCGTCGTAGGCCCAGCCGTGGACGCCGCCGGCACTGTTCACGCCACCCGTGCCGTTGGTCTGCGGGGTGGTGCTGGTACGGCCGTCGGTGCTGAGGTTGGTGTCGTCCCAGTAGATGGTGTTGCTCGGGCTGTTCGACCCGTTCGTCCGGGTGATCTGGATCCCGCCGGCACGGCCTTCGACGTCCTGGTTGAGGACGTGCACCTCGCCGACCTGGTCGAACAGGACGCGCGCGTTCATGAGGGTGCAGTCCGCGATGGGGTTGCCCTGACCGTCGAGCCCGTCGAAGTCGTAGCTGTACGAGCCGGAGCCATCGGCGCCGAGCTGCACGGTGCGGTCGACCGCGTCGTCGTACGAGCCGTTGCCGTTGGTGTCGACCTGCAGCTTGTAGCCGCCCTGGAAGCGGTCGTTGATCGAGTAGTTGAACGTGCCCTTGGCGGAGTTCGCGGCAGCTGGCGTGAACTGCAGGTCGTTCACGGCGAGGTCCGCCGCGTTCAGGACCGGCGGGACGACGTTGAGCGTGCCGTCCGCAGACTGTGCCGTGGCCGGCAGCACCGCCGAGGGCTGCTGGAAGAAGATCCGGAAGTTCGTCCCGCAGGTTCCGAGGTTCCCGTCCTTTGACTGGTAGGTCGGCGTGCAGTCGGCGGTGGCGTTTCCGAGGCTGTTCGCGCGGATGACCGAGCCAATGCCGTTGTAGCTGTTGAGGTCGACCGTGTACCGGTATCCGGTGTCATTCACCAGGTAGTACGTCATGTCCCTGACGCCATCGGTCTGCAGGATCGTGTAGTTCGTTGACCACACACGGCCTGATTGGGCAACCCCGCCGTTGTTGACGGTGATGTTCCAATCGTAGGAAGAGTCGCCCGAAGCGTTCGTCGTCGTCGTGACGATCTTCCACGCTCCCGTCGTCGGGGACGTCAGGTTCTGCCGTGAACACTCCGTGCCTACTGCCCCACCCACAGCGATCGTGCAGGTCGCTGCCTGTGTTCCGTCCGGCGTGTACGCCGTGATCGTCATACCGGTGCCGGCGTCGTTCTGTCGCACCTTGGTGAAGTCGAGGTTCACCGTCTCACCGGCCTGCGCGTAGGCGTAGAACGTGTTGCTCTGGAAGATCGGTGCTCCCGCAACGTTGCTCTCAGCGTTCGCCGGCGAAGCACCGGTGAGGGTGCTCACCGCGGCGAGGCCGGACACTGCCAGGGCGCCGGTCGCGATCAGGGCGCCGATGCGCAGCTGGCGCGATTTGTTCTTCCGCCGTTGCGCGGTGGTCGGTGGCGCTCCTGCGCGCCAGCGGCGAATGGTGTCTGTGATGGACACGGAGTCTTCCCCTAGGAGTACCAGCTCCAGTGCCGGATGCCGGTGGGGGAGCTGCGGGTGAGCGATGGTCGCGCTCAGTCAAAGGGCAAGCTGTGCGTCCGCCCAACGTCTCCCTGATAAAGCGCACGATTTGGCAAGCAGGTCCGCCGAATCTGGCACGCAGCGCCCCCTTGGCCCACAAATAGGGGACACGTCCCGGGGTTGTGCAGTGCAACCATGACCGGACATGCGCGACAAGGAGACAGAATGACGATGGGAATCGCTGCCGCAGAGCGGTGCGACGACTTCGGCTGGCACCCTCGCGGGCGCATCGACACGTCTCTGGTTGCCGAGATCGAGCAACACCCTCGATTCGGTATGGGGCACGCCTGGTCACGGTCGGCCGCCTACAACCTCACCACCGCCCCAACCCGCACCTACCTCGTACTGACGATGGAGGGCGGCTTCGAGTTCGACGTTGACGGCTCCCCCGTCCTCACCGAACCAGGATCACTGATCCTCCTCGACGGGGAAGCCCCCACCATCGCCCGCACCCTGACCGAAACGGCCCGCTTCGTATGGCACCTCGAGCCGACGATGCTCAACGCGAACCGTTCCCGGTTCCGGTACGGCGAGCCCATCCCCACCGGCGGTGCCGCGATTCAAGCGCTGACGTCGATGACCAACGCGCTGCTCAGTTCCCCCACGCCCACCAGCGACACGATCCGGCACCACCTGGCCCTGTCGTTCGAGAACCTCCTGATCGCCTCCCTCGACGAAGCCGGACAGTACCGTCATGACGGGACTCACCGTGACGGCCTGTTCATGGCGGCGCTTGCGGAGATCGAAGCGCACTTCCGCGATCCAGGGTTCACCGTCCCCCGCCTCGCGAAGGAAGTCTCGTGCAGTGTCCGGACGCTGCACGAGACGTTCCGGAGCATGGGCAGCACCCCGCGCCGGGAGATCGAGCGGCGGCGGACCACCGAGGCGAACAAGCTCGCCGATGCTCTGCCCCTGTCACTGGGGGAACTCGCAGTGCGTTCCGGTTTCACCTCTGCGCGACAGCTCGCACGCGCACTGAATCGCACAGACCCGAGCCCAGCACAGCCGAACGAGCCGTTCGGCAACCGGATCTAGCAACGGCGACGGCGCACCCACGGACGGATCAGCTCCTCAATTCACCAGCATCCGCTCCCCGAAGGAACGAACCCTCGCCGTGCGGTGGCCCAGCTGCTATTGCAGGCGTCGCTCGAGGGAGAGCAGATACTGCAGGTCGCGCTGTGGGTGGTCCTCCATTCGCCGTGCCCGTTCGGCGATGGCTTTGACTCCAGCGGCGCTTGCGGCCGCTGCGACGCCGGCCGCGCCGGCGACGATGGCACCGGTGCCAGACACCGGAGCCAGTCCCGCGATGCCCAGCATCATCACTGCTCCACCGAGCGTTGCTGTCGTCAGCGTGCTCTTGTCTTGCCCGAGCGCCAGGGCCGCGTCCTTCGCAACACGAGATCCTCGCACTGCCGCGCGGAGATCAGCTAGCGCTGGCTGCACATCCACGCGCCAGAGATGCTCGAGCTCCGCGTCGAAGTCAGCATCGGTGACGTCGGACCCGAGTTTCGCCGACAGGTTCGCAACCGCTCGACGGTAGCGAACGAGCTCGTCGGCAAGAACTGACTTCGCAGCGATCACCGCAGACATAGGGGCGTCCGGGAACGCCTGCAGGTACTCGATGAATCGGGTTCCCGTGCCGGCCTCCTGCGCGTTCAGCAACGCCTGCGGCGCTGCCGCAACACGGCCTTCCTCTCGCAGGTGCGAGACGAGCTCTGCCGTCGGCTCGTCGAAGAGCATGTGCCGGCGCGGATCTTCAATGAGCCCCGCGAGTTGCTCGACGTACGCCTCAACCTGCTCCCCCGCGGTCACCCAGTCCGGACTACGCACCTCCAACAAGCCTGCAGCCGACGCCTCGGACAGCTCTTCTCCCCCTGCGCTCACCCACTGCTCATCCAGTGCGCTGAGCATCGAATTCTCCCCCGTCGCAACGCCGTCCAGAACAGAGGTGGCATCGGCGAAAGCGGCCCGCATCGCGGGCGGGAGATCTCGACGCTGCTGCCGAGGAAGCGCCCGGAACCGGCGCATCGTGTCCAGGACGGTTCGCACTTGCGCTGGATCTTTCATGCCGACGTACTCAAGCTGCTCATCACTGAGCACCAGCAGGCCATCGAGGATCGTCAATGGATCCTGCCGAACGCCCGCCGCCATAGTCGCGAGCAACGACGCGGCGGGCGACCACAACTCGACCTTGTCCGCGTACAACAGGCCTGCCCGCGTCAGGCGCACATCCTCAGCGACGGACAATCCGCCAGCGCTGGTGTCGGGCGACGTGGCGATGACCAAAGTCACTCCCCCGGCGTTCCCCAGACCAGCCGCCGCGACTCGGCCCGCCTGCTTGCGGCGAGACGCTTTCCCCACGCGCTGGCTCAGCTTGCGATCGAGTGCATGTCGCGCTCGTGGCGCTCGAGGTACTCATCGATCGCGTCACGGACCAGGTCCGACGCGTACTTTCGGTGCTGCGCAATCCGCAGCTGCTCGAGGCGCTCTTTTCGATCCTGCGGCACCCGCACGCGGATTGTCGGCGAGTGCTCACCGTCCGGAGCGGCGCCGTCGAGTCTGGGGCGGCCGATCGCTTTGGATACGGCCGCGTCGGTGCCGAGCGCTTCGAGTAGCAGCTGCTGCCCGATCGCAGCGGCGTCCGCGCCGTGCGCGCTGTCGCCGGCAAGCACCTCGCCGTCGACAGCTTCCTCTACAGCGGCCATTCGGCTGTAGCGGTCCTGGTCCTTCTTCGAGAGAGCCATTTACTCCTCCTCCATCACTCGTCGGTAGTACGACCCGAGCGGCATCACGTGATAGATCACGAAGCCACCCGGGATCATTTCAACGAGCACCTCGATGAGCCGATCTGTCTGCGCATGCTGTGGGCCGACGAACACTCGACGCTTACCGCCAGGGTCTCCGTCGTTCACCTTCACGCGAGTGGACGTCCACTCCGCGTTTTGGATCGCGAACAACGCATCGGGCTCTGGGATGCCGTGCTTGCCGGCGCTAGCCGTGAACTCGATGCCCATGGACCTAGTGTGCCACAGAAAACAGTTATGTGCCACACAACTGCTCGTACTGCGTCTCAATAGCCGATCGGCTACCGAGACGGGTCGAGCTCGAATCGGAACCCGCGGAACGCCTGGCGGCGACACGTCTCTGTGAGCAGCTTCGCTCCGTGTCGTCCTTCTAGCTTCGCTTCGTGTCGTCTGCTTGCAGCAGCCGGATGCGGCGGTACAGGGTGGCTCGGGACATGCCAAGGTCACGGGCAACTTGGGCGGCTGGCTCGCCGGCGTCGAGGAGCCGGATGGCGGCGCGGATTTGGCTGTCGGTGAAGACCGCGCGGCGGCCGCCGAGGTCCTGGCCGGCGGTGCGGCGCTTGGTGACGGAGTCGCGGACCCGCTCGCGTTTGATCTCGAGTTCCATCTGCGCGAGCGCCGCCATGACCGAGAACACCATCGACCCCATTGGCGTCGACGTATCGACGTCACCACCGCCGAGGTTCAGCACGCGAAGCCCCGCACCCCTGTCACGGAGCTGCGCGGCGAAGCTGAGCATGTCGATCGTGGACCTACCGAGCCGGTCGAGTGTGGTGACGACCAACGTGTCACCGTCGTGCAGCGCGTCGAGCGCACGATCGAACGCCGGCCGGGAGGCGCGAGCCCCGGACACCCCGTGATCGACGTAGAGATCGTCACGGCGGACACCCGCAGCGAGGAGATCCTGTTCTTGCCGATCGGTGTCCTGCTGCCGTGTTGATACCCGCGCGTACCCGATCAGCTTCACCATGACGCCGCTTCTGTCTCGCAACCAACCTTCATGACAGCGATCATGGCTGATACTTGCGACACATAGTTGTGAGACTCGCCGTACTACGGGCTCGTGCGGAAATCGCGCACGCGATGGGGACGCCGACGAGACGTCTCGCAACCGAAGGGTTGCGCGAACGCAACCTACCTAGATAGCTCGGTTGCCAACATCTCCGCGCCAGGTAGATCCCCCCCCCCCGACGGGCGCGCCTTGAAGGGGATCAAAGCGGCCGATTTTCCCATAGCTAATCGGCCAATATTCCCATTAGGCGTCGAACTGCGTAGTCCCGGCGTTCGGCGGAAGTCAGGTCAGGTGTCAGCCGGTCGTCTACTTCATAGCTGGGTAAATCCGTTACCGGCGGCAGCGACTCCGCGGTGAAACTATTAATCGCATCGCCAACGGCAAATCTAAACTCGTTGGTGTGAAATGATATCTCGTAATGAACATCAGAGCCAACCCATCGATCGAGGTCGACGAAGAGTTCTGCAATCTGCACCAAGTCATGCACATCTCCAACCAGGTCGGCAAGGTAGCCACGATGCGCAGCGTCGTCCAACGCATGCGCGAAGGCGGTCATCACAGCGACATCGTCTGACTCCCCAATGCCGCCCATGCCGTCCCGTTGCACTTGCTCGACCCACAACGCAACCGCTCGGTCGTACGGAGTGCGAACGGATTCGAAATCATCTTTATAGAGACGGCGCGTGGCGTAACCAGCACGCACCAATTGTCGGTATCCAAATTCATCGATGAATTCTGATGCACTGATAGCCCTTAGTCGGATAGCACGCTCGGCCTCCAGGGCTAGCCAGCGGTCGACGGTGGACAGCCGGGAAAACCGATCTCGACCAATTGTTAATATGTCTGCGCGCAGCCTCCCTATGAAGGCGATAAGTGGCCGCGTAGTTGTGTCTGCATCTTTCCGTGCAGTAGCGAGAAGTTCTATCGCAAGTGCACCGCGCTCGCCGTCACCGCTGACCATGATGGCTCGGAGTTTGTTCATCTCCGGCATAGCAGTTGCGCCGGCAACCGCCTCGGCAAGGGCCAGTTCTACGAGCCGCTCGCTGACATCGGCGTCGGTCAGCGCCACGACGAAGTAGCGGTGGAAGTAGCGCTCATGATGCAGCCGCCACTTCCTGCCGGCAAGGCCGCCGGCGGTTGTTCGAACGAAGAGGAACTGAAGCACGCGGGCCACGACCACGCTCTGTCCACGCATGACGATGTGCGGAAGATGCTCCATTCGCGGGTCAGGGAGTTCGCTTGGATCGTTCTCCGACCAACCCAGATACCTGTCGGAGTGGGTACGGATGTCTTCCCACACCGCATGCTGCATGAGCCGCAGCCACGTCAACGCGATGAAGTCGAGTGCGTCAATCTCCGCTTCGGCAGCGAGTGGCGCCATACTGTCGAGTTGTTCCTTAAGTCGCCGAGCGGATCGTGGGGTCTCTATTCCGTCTGCGAGGAGCCGAATCAAGTCTTCCTTTTGCTCTAAGTAATAGTTGTCGAGATTGTCACTGACGGCAACTCCGGGGTGGGCATCGACGATCGCTCGGCACCAGCTCCGCCTCGTTACCATCGGCACAGGAGGGACTTCAAACGGGTGTTGAACAATCTTCTCCATGAACTCCGAGCTGCTGCCCTCAGAATTCCCGGCGTGCAGGTTCCGGTCAATGGTGACTTGATCGTAAGCGAGCAGATAGTGCACATTTTGGAAACGCCCGAGAAGGCGAACGACTCTCAGGACAGTCCTGAGCTCTTCGTAATCGAGTCGGTCGACGTCATCGACGATAACGAGAACCCTTTTTTCCTGGCGCGCAACTTCTTTGCTTATTTGGTCGAAAGTTACATGCCAGGCCGGCTGGCTGGCTGCATACGTGAGTGCAGCGTCCGCAATTTTTTCTGCCGAGCGTCCGGCGATTGGAATGGCGCTTAGGGCAGGCACGCCGAAGCGGGCATATTTGGCCAGTGACCGGCGCAGAACCTTCCCCTTCTTGTCAGGAAAGGCACCCGCAAGCGTAGAAATGAACTCCGCCGTAATAGAGTTGACGTCTGCCGCAGACCAGGGGCTGAATTCGACCACGGTCCATCCCCGGTTGCTCAGATGAGTGCGCATCTCCGACAGAAGTGTGCTCTTCCCTGTTCCCCAGGAGCCGACGAGGCCGAAGACCGCCGAATTTCGGCCCGGCTGGACATGATCGATCCGCTGTGCCATGGCAGCGGCGAAGTCTGCTCGGCCGGGGATGTCTGAGGCTTCGAGTGCATCGTCGTTCCAAATTGCATCGGTCATCACCGCCACATTCAAGCGCATGGGCGGAAACCTGCTCCCATCAGTCGGCAACTGCGATCGACGTGCTGGGGCTTGCGTCTGATAACTACCCACGCTGCGTAGCCGCAAGCAGCGACGCGACACGAAGCGAAGCTAAGAGGACGACACAGAGCGAAGCTGCTCACACACCCCTGGTCAGGACTCGAGAGTGTCGGTCTCCGTCGCCAGTGCGGCTGCGAGGTCCGCTTCCGACGGCAGAGCAGCGCGGACCGCCGGCGGGAGGAGGTCGTAGCTGGCGACACCGATCGGGGTCTGCTGTCCCGCGAGGGAGTAACGGACGACGGCGTCGTTCTTGTCCGCGACCAGCAGCAAGCCGACCGTGTCCGCATGCTGGGGTCGGCGGAGCTTGTCGTCGACGAGTGCGACGTAGAAGCCGAGCTGGCCAAGGTACTCCGGCCTGAACTTCCCAGTCTTGAGCTCGATCACCACGTACCGGAGCTGCTCGACGTGGAAGAACAGCAGGTCGACGTAGAAGTCGTCCCCGTCGACGTCGAAGTGCACCTGCCGGCCGACGAACGCAAAACCCTCCCCGAGCTCGCGGAGGGTGTCGATGATCCGATCGACCAGTGCCTGCTCGAGGTGGCGTTCCTTCGCATCACCGTCGAGAGCGAGGAAGTCCAACACGTACGGGTCCTTCGTGATCTGCTGCGCCAGATCCGAGTCCCCCGGCGGCAGGACCTCGGCGAAGTTCGTCGGCGCCGCCTGCAGCCGGCTGTGCGCTGCGCTACGGATCTGGTGCTCGAGGACGTTCCGCGACCACCCATTCGCGGCCGCCTGTCCGGCGTACCAGTCCCGGAGCTCGTGATCGTCGAGCCGGTCAAGGAGGACAGTGATGTGCCCCCAGGGCAGTTGTCCAACAGCCTGTTGGACAACCGCATCCGCCGACCACTCCCCCGCGAACCGGCGCATGTAGAACAGGTTCGCCCTGGAGAAGCCCTTCATCTCCGGGAACTCAGCACGCAGATCCGCCGCGAGCCGGCCGATGACGTTGCTCCCCCACCCCTCATCGCCCTGGCGCTGCAGGATCGTCGCACCGATCCCCCAGTACAGACGAATGAGTTCGGTATTCACGCGGCGCTGCGCCGCAAATCGGGCAGCACGCACTTGCTGCTTCACCTCGGCAAGAGCAGCGGCATACCCGGATACGGCTGGCGACGAATGAGACATCACCGCTCAGTCTGCCCGACCAGCCGATCGGACGAAGAACGAACGAAGCGTTCTACGGGATCACCTATGCCAGGCTGGAGAGGATCCCCGAGCGAAAGGCGACCTCCCATGGCGCAAAAAGTCACCACGCACCTCGTCGACGACCTCACCGGCGACACCATCGAGGACGGCAAGGGCCGCACCATCACGTTCGGCTTCGACGGCGCCTACTACGAAATCGACCTCACCGACGACAACGCAGACGCGCTCCGCGACGCGTTCTCCGACTACATCGCCGCCGCACGCAAAGTCACCAGCCGCGCTGGCCGCACCAGTGCCGGCAGCGCGCCGAAGCGCGGCAACTCGGAAGAGCTCGCGAAGATCCGCGAGTGGGCGAACGCGAACGGCCACGAGGTCTCCTCCCGCGGCCGCATCAGCCAGGCTGTCCGCGACGCATACAACGCCGCACACTGACGCCACTCCCCCACGAGAAGAGCCGGCCGCCCTCGAGGGCGGCCGGCTCTTCTCGTTGGCGCGGATACGGCGGAATTACGTCAGCTTGTGAAGTTTAACTGAGCCGCCCAGAGGTGACGGATTCACTCCCTCGCCTCAGGACCCGAACCGGACTCTCCTTTCGCCCGCCGCCGGAGCATGGAATAGGCAAGCCAGTCGAAATTACTCTCTTTCGCGCGAGCGACCAGAAAAGCGACGAACTTTTCTTCACGCGCAGCGATGTCATCCCTGCTCAGTGGCGCTTGTTCGAATGGATCATCGCCCAGGGCCCACATGGGGTGAGCGTCAAGCATGTGGTCGTAGGACAAAGCGACCCGCGCATAGGTACCGTCCGAATTCCGAACCGACAAGGAAGTTCCTTGGGTTAGCTCGGCATCGACAGCGTACTCGCACGAAGCCACTCCGCTCCAAGGCGACTGCAACGCCGAACTCAGTGTTGCAAGCTTCTCGAGTTCAGCTCCCGTCAGCCCCGACGCTGTGCGCTTCACTTCGATCGGAACGAACTCTCCCCATCGCGTCAGCATCAGCAAGTCGGCCTCGCCGATCTCGTTAGACACCTCGAGGTGACTTACGCTCATTCCAGGATGCATACCGATTAGCTGGCTTCGGGTCCCAAAGTCGAATATAGACGTAAAGAATCGGGCGGCAAGAACGTGCCCCATCGCGTCGCTTTCATACACTCGGCGGACCTGCTCACTGAGACGATACTTGAAATCTATGACTGGCCGATCGCCGAATGGATACTCGATTGCCTCCGTGCAACCACGACAGACAATCGGCGGTGCGAAGTTTCCGACCGGTATCCATTGCTTAGCCCCGCACCGAGGGCACTGTACGGAAAACCCTTTGATAACCACACTCGAACGCTCGGCCCACACGAGCCAAAACTTTGTAGCCGCTTCGTTATTGCGCAATGCTCGCTTGAAGTCATGGAAAGACTTCTCAGGAAGGTCATCGACGGACTGCCCTACCGCCACAGCATCGTGAGCATTCACCCCCGCCTGCCGGAGGCGTTCCTTATACCAATTGAATCCTTGCCGCGCTGCCATAGATTCCAACAGCTTGAGCAGTGGCTCGTGGCACAGCAGGTATACGTCGTGCAGATCGCCGAGCATGTCGACCAAGATACGGGCAGCAATACCCGGTGCGGATTCCCTCAACTCAATGCCTCGGACGGAGGCCAAGCTGCTTGCTATGAGTCCACGAGACGGCCACTCCACGGCTGAAATCGTCAACCCCGCCGCGGGAGAGGACCATACGGTATGGGAGTCGTTATAGAAGGCTCCGTTGAGCGGATCAACTCTGTAATCCCCACTCAAAGGCAGAGGAGCATCTTCGACTGAGACGTCATACTGCATCATCAAGAGGTCGTTAATATTTCTCGCTTTGACCACGTCCTGGTAACTCGACTGATCAAGCGGCTTATAGGACGCTCGACCGTCTTTCCACATGAGGATTTCATCGCGACTCATTCCCAGAACAGTGCCGAACATCAACATCTCGGACGGTGGTCTTACCGCAACCTGGGAAGCGTTACCAATCATCTCTTGTAAGACGTTCGCGTCAATACTTGCACTAGTCACGTACAGTGAGGATACCGCAACACCATTTCGTGCCAGGCCTGACGCCATAAGTACTTTTTGGATGGACTCACCAGAAAGGGCAGTACTCGGAACTCCCAGGGGTGTGGCATAAAAGTCTCCGTGCGCAGCTCGCAAGTTCCACAATAGTGCGAGGTCCTCCATTGCACCGGGGGTGCATATCACGAGGACGTTGGGACCGGCGTCGAGCCGGGCAGCGCGAGGGTCAGGCAGTACCGCTTTACCTGATCGGAGAGAGCTACTTGCAGTGCCCGCATAGGACAACTTTGTCATTGAAAGCTTTCGTGGTGTAATTAGAGGTTCTCGTGACCAAGTGCGCGCTAATAGGTCTTCGAGGGACCCGGGAGTTGCCTCACGTCGCACCTCGAGGAAGTCTGAAAAGTCCAGTTCGGGTAGCCAGTTGCCGGAGCGGATGATTTCCTGGTTGATCTGCGCTGGAAGGGACCCCAAGCATGCAGCATAGATGTCCCGCCACGGGTCGCCGTCGGAAAGGTCAACGATCTGAAGGGGTGCGACCTTGCCCTGCTCTCGGTAATTGAGCAGCCCCACTGCCAGCTGAGACCGTGATACGTCTCTAAATCCACCCACCCGAGGACTTTCCTCGATGGCCATTTCGGGGTCGTAGCCCATGCCATTTATGCGGTCAATTTGAGACCCAGGCAAGATAGAACGATAAAGCTCCGGTACGCGACCTGAATCCCCGATCGGAAGGATCACGTTCGCGGCCCCACCCCACAGCTGGCACTCCAGATCAATGGCGGCGCGAAACTGTGACGAGTCGCTAGTGTTGACGGGAATCGCAATCCTCATCGGGCGCGCACTGATACGAGCAGCGTGGGGGCCATTCAGCCGCTCAGAGTCCAGGAACCTGTTCATGGACAGATACTTGCACGCACCTGCGCTTTGAGGCGTCGGAGATGTGCAATCACGGGGCGCGCCGTCCGCGCGGCTCGACGGCCAGTGTCCCGAACCAGCACCACCCCCATCGGCTGTCGGTTGGCGATGGTGGTGTGGGGTATGCCCCAACACCACGGCCCCATTTCGGTTGAGAGCCGCGGTCAAGGGGTCGGTTCAGGGGGTTCCGCGACAGATCTGATCTTGGCTCTAGACATGTCGCGACACCCCGTGCGCACCGGTCGCACGGACCGCGCGGTGCCCGATGGTCAGCTGGACGTCTTGCGACGTCGACCCGCGACTGGTTCACTCTCGCGCCGGAGTGCCCTGTACACCGTGGTCCTACTGACTCCGAGAACGTCGCCGATCTGCGCAACCGTCATGTCCTGTTGCTCGTACAGGCGCGTGGCAGTTCGTACCTGATCGGCCGACAACCGGGGCGGACGACCGCCGTTCCGCCCTCGAGCTCGAGCAGCCGTGAGGCCGGCGTGCGTGCGTTCTCGGATGAGATCCCGTTCGAACTCGGCCAGAGCGGCGAAGACGTGGAACACGAGCCGGCCGCCGGGTGAGGTTGTGTCGATCGTCTCTTGCAAGGATCGGAACCCGACACCTCGCTCCCCGAGTGCCTGCAGCTGGTCGATCAGATGCCGGATGGATCGCCCGAGCCGGTCGAGCCGCCACACGACGAGGGTGTCGCCTGGTCGGAGCTGATCGAGCAGTTTCGTGAGCTCCGGACGGTGCTCGAGCGATCCGGACATTGTGTCGACCCACACCCGGTAGCAGCCGGCAGCGTTCAACGCGTCGAGCTGCAGCGCCGCGTCCTGATCGGTTGTTGACACCCGCGCGTACCCGAGAAGCTCACCCATGAGTCAGAACGTAGCGGAACCCGTCAGACGGCAGTGGAAACGGCACGTAGAAACCGGCACTGAGTTCCGCTACGTGCAACGCCGGCGCGGCGTGCTTTGCGCGCCCCGGAGCGAGAGATGTGCCACAAACGGAGGTTTTTGGTACGAAGTGAAGGCAGAGCTCTCCCCGCAGACTCGGCGGGCGCGATTTTTAGTTCCGGCGGTTGAAGATCCGCGCGATGGCGTTGAGGATCTTCACGACCCGCTTGGTGCGCTTGTCGCTGGAGATGGTCCAGACGAACAGAGCGCACACGATTAGTGCGGGTGTGTTGGTGCCGGAGTTCGCGGCCATCTCGATGACGTGTTCCGTCGTGAGCATGGCTGTGGGCAGCTTCGCTCCGTGTCGTCGGAATCGCTTCCTTCGGTGTCGGGACGTCGCGGGTGCGCGAGACGGCCCGCGTGACTTTCGGTTCGGGTGCATACTGGTGGTGTCTTCGGACCCGGTAGTGGGGCTTGCCGGACCCAACCTCGACAGTTGTCGACAACAGTCCCTATCTCAGCTGGTCGCGCTTCTGCGCGCCTGAGGTAGGGAGTGTCATGACAGCACCAATCGGTACCGGACCGGTCGTCGTCGGCGTCCTGCCCGGCCTCGCTCCGGGTGTCATCGAGGTTGCGTCGTCCATCGCGCGCCGCTTCGGTACGACGCTGGTGTGCGTCAGCGTGGATGCATCGCTCATCGATGCCGGTACGCGCTCGGACGGGTCGGTGATGGTGGAACCGATCGACCCTGATACCGCTGACACGACACCGCAGGGCTTGTCGGACAGTGACGAGGCGGCAGTACGTGCTGCCGCAACGACCTACGGCGTCGACGTCACGTTCGTCCCGGGTGTTGGGGATCCGAGCCGGGCACTGTCGCAGGTGGCCGAAGACCGCGACGCGGCGATGCTGGTCGTCGGGGCCAGGACGGGAGCGGGTCGAATCGCGGAGTTCTTCACGGGGTCGGTCGCGGCACGGCTGACCCATCAGCAGCACCGTTCAGTGCTCGTAGTGCCCGTTGATCCGGTCGGGTTCGATGCCCCACTGCCGTGGGACACCCCGTGACCGGCCAGCTTGTTCTGCTCCGCCACGGACAGAGCACCGCGAACGCTGCCGGCACCTTCACCGGCTTGCGAGACGTCGCGCTGACCGAACAGGGCACCGCCGAAGCGAATCGGGCTGGGTTGCTCCTTCTGCATGCCGGCATCCGACCGGACCTCGTGCTCACGTCGACGCTCGAGCGGGCGCTCCACACGGCGGAGCTCGTCACCGACGTCCTCGGACGTGATGCGCCGATCGAGTCGACGTGGCGGTTGAACGAGCGGAACTACGGCGCCCTCACCGGCATGTCCAAGCAAAATGCGCAAGCCGCGTTGGGGGCGGAGCAGTTCTTCGCTGTTCGGAGGACCCGCACGGGTCGGCCGCCACGCATGTCGATCCGCGCGTGGCTGGCGCTCCGGCGGACGCCGGCGCTTCGTGGACTGCCGTGGGCGGCAGTTCGTCGAACCGAAACACTCTCCGACGTCATCCGCCGGGTCCAACCCGTCCTGTCGGACCGCATCACCCCGGCACTCCGCGACGGGCAGACAGTGCTCGTCGTCGCACACGGCAACTCACTGCGGGCACTGTGTGCCTGCATGGACGGCCTGACCGACCGTGAGCTCGCGGACCTGAACCTCCCCACCGGCGAACCCCTGATCTACCGGTTCGACGGCGACGGAGGGTTCTGTCCGCGGGGTGGGGAGTACCTGCATCCGGCAGCACGAGCAGCAGCGGCAGCGGTCGCTGCGGAAGGTGGAACATGACCGCCCGAACGGACACGGACCTGCCCGATGGGCAGCTCCCGCCCGACCCGGACATCGACGCCAACGACCCGGAACGTATCGCCCGGCCAGTGCATCTGCGGTGGCGGTACCTCGGTGTCGTCGCACTCGGCGGCGCCATCGGTACCGCCGCACGCGACGGACTCAGCACCGCGTTCCCCGCTCAGCACGGAGTGTCCTGGGCGATCTTCTGGATCAACATCGCCGGCGCGCTCCTGCTCGGTGTGCTGCTGGAACACCTCGCGCATCGCGGACCTGACGAGGGTCGCCGCCGGACACTGCGCTTGCTTCTGGGAACCGGTGTCCTCGGCGGGTTCACCACCTACAGCACCCTCGCGACCAGCACCGCGGTGTTGTTCCTCGACGGCCGCGGGTTGTCCGGCACCGGGTACGGGCTCCTGACGGTCCTCGCCGGCGCGATCGCCACCGGTAGCGGCCTCGCGATCGCGGGCTTGGTCCGACCGAACGGAGCCACATCATGAGCGCCCTGGCCTTCCTCAGCGTCGCTGTCGCTGGCGGTGTCGGCGCGGCCGCACGGTTCTTCGTGGATGGTGCGATCAACCGGGGTCGGCAGTTCCGGCTCCCGGTCGGGACGCTGACGATCAACATCACCGGCTCGTTCCTGCTGGGCTTGATCACCGGCGCCGCCGGTCACCTCGGCGCTACCCCCGTCGCGGTGCTCGGAACAGGGCTCATGGGTGGCTACACCACGTTCAGCACCGCCAGCTTCGAGACCGTCCGCCTCGCACGCACCGGGCGCACCACCGCGGCTGCCGTGAACGGGCTCGGGATGCTCGTCGTCTCCGTCGCCGCAGCCGCCGCAGGCGTCACCCTCGGCACCCTCACTTGACCATCCGACTGGGAGAAGAACAGCTCATGCACTTCGACATCACGATCGAGATCCCCCGCGGCAGCGGCAACAAGTACGAGGTCGACCACGCCACCGGACGGATCCGCCTGGACCGGGCGTTGTTCACCAGCATGGTGTTCCCGGAGGACTACGGCTCGATCGACGACACTCTCGGCGATGACGGCGACCCCCTCGACGCGCTCGTGCTGCTGCCCCGGCCCACGTTCCCCGGCGTCGTCATCGACGTCCGCCCGGTCGGGATGCTCCGCATGGTCGACGAGAACGGCGGCGATGACAAGATCCTCACCGTCCCCGCCGGAGACGTCCGCTTCGACCACGTCCAGGACATCTCCGACGTCGCCGAGCCGGTCCTGGCGGAGATCGAGCACTTCTTCGCCCACTACAAGGAGATCGAGCACGGCAAGCACGTCACCACCAACGGGTGGGCGAACCGTGTCGACGCCGAAGCCATCATCCGCGCCGCACAGGAACGGTTCACCCCGCACCCCTGACCGGTACCCGCGCACCCGCGCACCCGCGCACCCGACACCATCCAGTGCGCGCCCTGAACCGCCGTGGGGAGGCAACTGGCGCCCAGTGATCGCCAGGAGGTCGTCCCTCCGCCTCCCCGCGGCCCACACCCGCACGACCAACCCGAAAGGCGACAACCGCCATGAACGACTACATCAGCAACGTCCACCACACCACCCACCATCAGGGCGAGTACGTGACCCACACCAGCCGCCCCGTCACCATCAGCAGCCTGCACGGCTCCCGGATCCTCGACTCCCGCGGCTACCCGACGATCCAGGTGCGTCTCGAGCTCGAGGACGGCACCGTCGTCACCGGTGACGCCCCCGCAGGCGCATCCACTGGCGCGCATGAGGCTGTCGAGCTTCGCGACGGCGGCAGCAGCTACGGCGGCCGCGACGTGAGCCAGGCACTGCACCTCATCACGGCGGACGTCGCACCGATGATCACCGGCCAGTCGTGGACCTCGATCGGGCAGGCCGACGCCGCCCTCGCTGCCCTCGACGGCACTCCGAACTACCGCCGGCTCGGCGCGAACAGTGTCGTCGCGACCTCGATCGCGATGGCACGCGCTCTCGCCGCCGCAGCGGAGCTGCCGCTCTGGCGTTGGATCGCAGACGTCACCGGCAGCACGCCCCGCCTGCCCGTCCCGCACTTCAACGTGCTCAACGGCGGAGCGCACGCAGCGAACGCGCTCGACTTCCAGGAGTTCATGATCGCCCCGGTGAACGCCGAGACCATGACCGACGCGGTTCGGATCGGCTCGGACGTCTACCACGCACTGGCGGCACTGGTCCGGGAACGGTTCGGCAGTCTCGGTCTCGGCGACGAAGGCGGCTTCGCCCCATCGATCGCCGCGCCCGAGGAGGCCCTCGACCTCCTCGTCGCCGCTATCAGTGCCGCTGGCTACGAGCCCGGCGTCGACTCCGTCGCGATCGCACTCGACCCGGCGGCGAACGAGTTCGCGCTCGGTGACGGTAGCTACCGGGTCGTGGACCGCCGGCTCGACCGAGCAGGCATGGTCGACTACTACCGCGACCTCATCAGCCGGTATCCAATCCGGAGCATCGAAGACGGCTTCTCCGAAGACGACCACGGCGGCTGGAAGGCGATGTCGTCCGCGCTCGGCGACATGCTCCAGATCGTCGGCGATGATCTCTACGTCACCGACCCGCAGCGCATCCGCGATGGCGGGAAGGACGGGCTCTCGAACGCAGCGCTCATCAAGCCGAACCAGATCGGCACCGTCTCCCAGACCCTCGACGCGATCGGCGTCGCACGCTCGCTCGGGATGCGGAGCATGGTGTCGCACCGGTCCGGCGAGACCACCGACACGTTCATCGCGGACCTCGTCATCGGCAGTGGAACCGGGCAGATCAAGTCCGGCGCACCCGCCCGCGGAGAACGCGTCGCCAAGTACAACCGGCTCACCGAGATCGCGGAGAACAATCCGGAGCTGCCCTACGGGCTGCGCTGACCCCGCCCGGCCACCTCGTGGGCGACGCGCAGGAAAGCAGAACCAGCTGGCTGGGGCTCTCCCGACCAGATCGCCCGCAATGGCCGGGCAAGTGGCGGCCCAGCGAGCGGGACCCGCACCAGCGACCCGTCGTTGATGTCGGCGGCGACCGTGCGAAGGCTCATCACCGCCGGTGCAATTCCAGCCTGCGCGTTCGCCCGGATGATGCTCGTGGTCTCCAGCACCGCGGCCGGAACCGACATGTTCAAACCGGCCTCCCTGAGCCATGCGGCGAGGGTCGCGCGAGTCCCGGAGCCTTCTTCCCGCAGGAGCAGAGCCGTCGCCGCCAGGACCTCCGCCGTGATCCCGGTCGACCGAGCCCAGGGATGGCCCGGCGCGACGACGACCGCGAGCTCATCGTCCGCGATCACCTGCGCGGACACACCTGCCGCCGTCACCGGGGTCTCCGTGAACCCGAGGTCCGCGCCACCCGACTGCACGAGGTCCGTCACCGCGGCGGAGTTACCCGCGATCAGACGCACCCGCACGTCGGGTTCGCGGCGTCGGAATTCGAGCAGCCAGCCCGGCAGCAGCAGCTCCGCGATCGTCTGTGACGCTGCGACGACGAGCGAACCCGTCGGAGTCCGCAGCGCAGCCACTCCTGCCTCGAGGTGGCGAGACGCGTCGAGGACCGGTCCGGCCAGCCCGACGACGAGCCGGCCGGTCTCGGTCAGCACCGACCCCGTGGTCGAGCGGTGCACCAACAAGTGACCGACCATGCGCTCGGCGACCCGGATCCGAGCAGACACTGCCTGTTGCGTGACGCCGAGCGCTCCAGCGGCAGCGGAGAGGGAGCCGGTCTCGGCGACGCGTGCGAGCACGTCGAGTGTGTCGAGGTCGAGCGTTCGGTCCGTGAGTCGCCGTAGTGCCACAATCATTGATTGTGCCCCGCCAAGAGGTTCCCGGTACCGCCAGAGGCAGGATTCGCGCAGGCTTGGCCCATGACAACGCTCCGCACCGACCCTGCACCCGCGAACGGTAGCCAGCTGCCCCAACGGCCGCAGACGGCGTTGTTCCGCGATCTGGAGCGGCCGGGCCTGATCGTGTCGAATCTCACACCGAACTGGTTCGCGTCGATCATGGGCACGGGCATCGTCGCCGTCGCAGCTGCGTCACTCCCACTGCAGTTCCCGGGACTCCGGTTCGCGGCGACGGTCGTGTGGGCGATCGCCGCGGTGCTCCTCGTCGCCCTCACGATCGCGACGGTGCTGCACTGGATCCGCTACCGGAGCACCGCAGCCGGGCACCACCTCAACCCGGTCATCTCCCACTTCTACGGCGCACCACCGATGGCGTTCCTCACCGTCGGCGCCGGGACACTCCTGCTCGGCAAGGACTGGATCGGCCTGCCCGCCGCCGTGACCATCGACTGGGTCCTGTGGACCATCGGCACCATCGGAGGACTGCTCACGGCAGTCCTGGTGCCGTACCTGGCGTTCACCCGCCACGAGAACACGCCCGACTCCGCGTTCGGCGGTTGGCTGATGCCGATCGTCCCGCCGATGGTGTCCGCGTCCACCGGCGCGCTCCTCCTGCCCTACGCCCCCGCCGGACAGTGGCGCGAGACACTGCTGTGGTCCTGCTACGGCTTCTTCGGCCTCAGTCTCGTGACGTCGCTGGTCGTGATCACGTTGATCTGGAACCGGCTCGCGCTCCACAAGGTCGGTGCCGCCGGAATGGTGCCGACCCTGTGGATCGTCCTCGGACCGGTCGGACAGTCGATCACGGCGGTGAACCTCCTCGCCTCGAACGCCCCCACCGTCGTCGATGCCTCCACCGCCCACGCGCTCCTGATCGTGGCGCTGGTGTACGGGTTCGCGATGCTCGGCTTCGCGCTGCTGTGGACCGTCATCGCCCTCGCCGTGACTGTCCGGACCGCCCGCGAACACCTGCCGTTCAGCCTGACCTGGTGGTCGTTCACGTTCCCCGTCGGCACCTGCGTCACCGGACTCAACGGGCTCGCCCTGCACTCAGGCCTGACCGTCGTTGCCGTCCTCGCCGTCATCTACTACGCCGGCCTCGTCGCCGCATGGATCACCGTTGCCCTTCGCACCTTTCACGGATCCGTCATCCGTGGCACCCTGCTGGCACCGCCACAGCCGGCATGAGTACCCCCGAGGAACTCGCTGACGTTCGATCGCTGAACGGTCTCGCGGAGACGTGGCGGACCGCACCCGACGGCAGCCGACGGTTCGTCCCGAGCTTCGACCCACGATCCGGCGGCAGGTCCAGCCGCGTCCTGGTCCTGATGCAGTCGCCCGGCCCCCAGACCATCGCCGCAGCGCACGCAGC